>DASXIP010000159.1:0-4029 GCA_036497875.1 Caldimonas sp. | reverse complement strand
GAGCCGGTCGCGCCGAGCACGCAGACACGCTGCCTGCGCGCTCCGTCCGCCATCGTGCGCTCGCTCATAGCATCACCAGCGCGAGCGCGATCGGAAACACCGGCAGCAAGCCGTCGACGCGGTCGAGGATGCCGCCGTGGCCCGGCAACAGCCTGCTGCTGTCCTTGGCGCCTGCGCTGCGCTTGACGAGCGATTCGCAGAGGTCGCCGACGACGCTCATCGCGACGAGGAAGACGACGACCAATGCGACGCCGACGTAGCCGAAGCGGTGGGCGACGATCGTGTAGAGGCTTTCGCCGGGTAGCTGCGCGACGGCATCGACAACGAGCCACGCCGCGGCGACGACGAGCGCGCCTGCCATCCCGCTCCAGACGCCCTCCCAGCTCTTGCCCGGACTGATTCCCGGCGCGAGCTTCCTCTTGCCGAATGCCCGGCCGCCGAAATACGCCGCCACATCGGCGGCCCAGACGAGGACGAACGCCGACAGGATGAAGTTGAGGCCGATCGCCTTCGCATTGGCAAGCGCGAGCCACGCCGTCCAAAGCGCCACCAGGCCGAGCGCCCAGCGCAGCGGCCGTGCCACGCGCGGCCAGCCGGCGACGCCGCCGCGCAGCACCCAGGCGCCGCCCAGGACCCAAACCGTCAACGCGGCCCACCAGGCGAGACGCGGCGCCGTCGTCGTCCAGCCGGCGAGGAGCGAGCACAGACAAGCGACGCCTAGCGCGCCGCCGAGTGCGAACGCGAGCGCGCCGGCATCGTTGAGGCGCGACCATTCCCAGCCGGCGAGCGCGATCGCGATCAACGTCAGCATCGCGAACGGCCACACCGTCCTCACGATCAACGTCGGAAGCAGCAGGGCCAGCAGCACGAGCGCGGTGAGGATGCGCTGCTTGAGCACGTCAATGCCCGATGGCCACTAGCTCGGCGGCATCCGGAACGGCGCCGAAGCGGCGCTCCCGGCGAGCGTACTGCGCGAGCGCCGAATCGAGCTCCTCGGTGCTGAATTCGGGCCACAGGCAGTCGGTGAAGACGAGCTCGGAGTAGGCGACCTGCCAGAGCAGAAAGTTGCTGATCCGGATCTCGCCGCCGGTGCGGATGAAGAGGTCGGGGTCGGGCGCATAGCTGAGCGCCATGTAGCGGTTGAGGGTGGCCTCGTCGAGCTGTTCGGGCTGCACTCCCGCGCGCATCGCCTGCCGGGACGCCTCGACGATGTCCCAGCGGCCGCCGTAGTTGAACGCGACCGAGAGGTGAATTTTGGTGTTGTGGCGCGTGCTGTCCTCGGCGTGCTGCCACGCCTGACGGAGCTTGTCGGAGACCTGCGCGCGGTCACCGATGATGCGCACGCGGACGCCGTCGCCGGCGAGCTTGGCGAGGTACTTCGAGACCGCGACCAGGACGAGGCCCATCAACCCGGAGACCTCCTCGCTCGGCCGCTTCCAGTTCTCGGACGAGAACGCGAACACGGTCAGGTATTCAATGCCGCGCTCGGAGCACGCGTGCACCGTGCGGACCAGCGCATCGACCCCCTGCTTGTGACCGAAAAAGCGCGGCATGTGCCGCTTCTTGGCCCACCGGCCGTTGCCGTCCATGACGATCGCGACGTGGCGCGGCACCGAGGCCGGCTCGGGACGTTCGCTCACCGGCAAGCCTCCGCGCTGCGCACTCCGGCATCCGCCCTCGAAACGGCCCGGCAGCTCATCAGACGGCCATGATCTCGGCTTCCTTCGCCGAGGTGAGCCGGTCGATCTCGGCGATCGTGCGATCGGTGAGCTTTTGCAGCTCGTCGAGCGAACGCCGCTCCTCGTCCTCGGTGATCTCCTTGTCCTTCATCAGCCGCTTGGCGTGTTCGTTGGCATCGCGGCGAAGGTTGCGGACGGCGATCTTCGCCTCCTCGGCAGCGTGGCGAACGACCTTGGTCAGCTCGCGCCGGCGCTCCTCGGTGAGCGCGGGCATCGGCACGCGCAGCAGGTCGCCCTGGGCCGAGGGGTTGAGGCCGAGGTCGGACTCGCGGATCGCCTTCTCGATCTTCGCACCCATGCCCTTCTCCCAGGGCTGGACGCTGATCGTGCGCGCGTCGAGCAAGGTCACGTTGGCGACCTGGCTGATCGGCACGCTCGAGCCGTAATAGTCGACGTGGACCTGATCGAGCAGCCCGGTGTGGGCGCGGCCGGTTCGGATCTTCTGCAGATCGTTCTTGAACGCCTCGACGGAACGGCCCATCTTCTGCTCGGCCGTCTTCTTGATGTCTGCAATCGTCATCGCAGGACTCTCCTAGACATGGACGAGGGTGCCCTCGTCGTCTCCTTGCACGACCCGCTTGAGCGCGCCCGGCTTGAAGATGCTGAAGACGCGGATCGGCAGGTGCTGATCCCGGCAGAGCGCGAACGCGGTCGCGTCGAGCACCTGCAGGTTCTTGACGATCGCCTCGTCGAAGCTGATGCGCGAATAACGCGTCGCCCGCGGATCCTTCTTCGGGTCGGCGCTGTAGACGCCGTCGACCTTGGTCGCCTTCAGCACGACCTCGGCGCCGATCTCGGCGCCGCGCAGCGCCGCCGCGGTGTCGGTCGTGAAGAATGGATTGCCGGTGCCGGCGGCGAAGATCACGACCTTGCCTTCCTCGAGATACTGCAGTGCCTTCGGCCGCACGTACGGTTCGACGACCTGCTCGATCGCGATCGCCGACATGACGCGCGCGACGAGCCCCTCCTGGCGCATGGTGTCGGCGAGCGCGAGCGCGTTCATCACCGTCGCGAGCATGCCCATGTAGTCGGCGGTCGCACGGTCCATCCCGACCGAGCCGCCGGCGACGCCGCGGAAGATGTTGCCGCCGCCGATCACGACCGCGACTTCGCAGCCAAGGCGCGTCACCTCCTGCACTTCGCGAACGATGCGCACGATCGTTGCGCGGTTGATGCCGTACGCGTCCTCCCCCATCAAGGCTTCGCCGGAAAGCTTGAGCAGGATGCGCTTGTACGCCGCCATGCAGTCCACTCCTTGATGCTTCAGGTCGGGCTGAAGTCTAGCCGCGACCCGTGAAGCGCTCCGCCTCGCTCAGGCGCCCTTGGCCGCGGCCACCTGCGCCGCAACTTCGGCAGCGAAATCGCCGGTCTTCTTCTCGATCCCCTCGCCGACGACGTAGAGCGTGAAGGCGTGGATCCGGGTGCCCTTTTCCTTCAGCATCTGCTCGACCGTCTGCTTGTCGTTCTTGACGAACGCCTGGTTGTGTAGGCTGACCTCCTTCAGGTACTTGGCGACCGAGCCCTCGACGCGCTTGGCGACGATCTCGGGCGGCTGCACCGGCTTGCCTTCGGCCTTCGCCTTCTCGGCGTCCTCCGCCGCCTTCTGCGACGCAACCCTGCGCTCGGTGTCGACCAGCGTCTTCGGGACGTCGCCCGACACGAGCGCGACCGGCTTCATCGCCGCGACGTGCATCGCGACATCCTTGGCCGCGGTCTCGTCGCCCTCGAACTGGACGAGGACGCCGATCCGCGTGCCGTGCAGGTAGCTCGCGAGCTTGCCGCCGCCGGCGTAGCGCTGGAAGCGGCGGATCGTCATGTTCTCGCCGATCTTGCCGATCAGGCCCTTGCGAACGTCCTCGACCGTCGGGCCGAAGCCCTCTTGGCTGAGCGGCAGGCGCATGAGCGCCTCGACGTCGGCCGGCGCCTGGTTCGCGATCAGCGTCGCGAGCGAGCGCGCGAAGGCGAGGAAGGAGTCGTTCTTGGTGACAAAGTCGGTCTCGCAGTTGACCTCGACCAGCGCGCCGGTCGTCCCCGCGACCGATGCCGCGACGACGCCTTCGGCGGCGATGCGCGACGCCGCCTTGCCGGCCTTGTTGCCGAGCTTGACGCGCAGCAGCTCCTCTGCACGGTCCATGTCGCCGTCGGCTTCGGCGAGCGCCTTCTTGCACTCCATCATGGGCGCGTCGGTCTTCGCGCGCAGCGCGCCGACCATGCTTGCGGTGATTGCCGCCATCGTCTGCTCCTTGGTCCTGGCGCCGCGAAGGGGCGCGCCGGTCTCGATCCGGTTCAT
>DASXIP010000158.1:0-4115 GCA_036497875.1 Caldimonas sp. | reverse complement strand
GATCCTGCGCTGTGCGAGATCTACATCGTCGAGGGCGACTCGGCGGGCGGCTCGGCCAAGCAGGGCCGCGACCGCAAGTTCCAGGCGATCCTGCCCCTGCGCGGCAAGATCCTCAACGTCGAGAAGGCGCGCTACGAAAAGCTCATCACGAGCAATGAGATCCTGACCCTTATCACCGCGCTTGGCACCGGCATCGGCAAGGGCACCGGCGGCGACGACTTCGACGTCGCCAAGCTGCGCTACCACCGCATCATCATCATGACCGACGCCGACGTCGACGGCGCTCACATCCGCACGCTGCTGTTGACGTTTCTGTTCCGGCAGATGCCCGAGCTGGTCGAGCGCGGCCACATCTACATCGCGCAGCCGCCGCTCTACAAGGTCAAGTTCGGCAAGGACGAGCAGTACCTGAAGGACGGCCACGAGCTCGACGCCTACCTGATGAAGGTCGCGCTCAAGGACGCGCGCCTGGAGACCGGGCGGCACGCTGCGGGTGACGACACCGCCGCCGTGCTCGCCGGCGAGACGCTCGAGACGCTGGCGCAGAAGTACGTGATCGCCAAGAACGTCGTCGAGCGGCTCTCGAACTGGATGGACGTTGACGCCCTGCGTGCGATCGCCAACGGCCTCGCGCTCGACCTCGACTCGCTCGTCGCCGCCGAAGCGTCGGCCGCGGCGCTGCAGGCAACGCTGCATGACGCCGAGGTCGCCGCCGAGTTCGACGCGCGCACCGACAAGCATGTACTGCGCATCAGCCGGTTGCAGCATGGCAACGTCAAGTCGAGCGTGATCAGCGCCGACTTCGTCCACGGTGCCGACTACGAGGCACTCAGCACCGCCGGCCGCACGTTTCGCGGCCTGGTTGGCGACGACGCCGTCGTCAAGCGCGGCGAGGGCGAGCGGCAGAAGGAGGCCAAGGTCGCCGACTTCCGCGAAGCGATGACGTGGTTGCTCCAGCAGGCCGAAGCCGCGGTCGCGCGCCAGCGCTACAAGGGTCTGGGCGAGATGAATCCCGAGCAGCTCTGGGAGACGACGATGGACCCGGCGGTGCGCAGGCTGCTGCGTGTCCAGCTCGACGACGCGATCGAGGCCGACCGTGTTTTCACGATGCTGATGGGCGACGAGGTCGAGCCGCGCCGCAATTTCATCGAGAGCAACGCGCTGCGCGTCGCGAACATCGACGTCTAGCGTCGGTGTCGCGCGGGCCTCGAAGTCGAAGCACAAGACGGCGACATCGGTGACGAACAAGCCTCGCATGCGCACCGCGAAGCAGCCAGGCTGATCGATGGCCGCCCGCGTCGTCATCCTCGGCGCCGGCTTCGCCGGCCTGGAGCTGAGCACGCTGCTGTCCGAGGCGCTCGGCGAGCGGGTCCAGGTCACCCTCATCGACGAGAACGATGCGTTCGTCTTCGGCTACTCGAAGCTGGACGTGATGTTCGGCAGCACGACGCTCGACGCCGTGCGGCTGCCCTACCGGCAGTTCGTCAAGCCGGGCGTGCGGCTGTTGCGCGAGACCGTGCTCGCGATCGACCCGAACAGCCGGCGCGTGACCACCGACGCCGGCACCCACGACGCCGACGTGCTCGTCGTCGCCCTCGGTGCCGATTACGACTTCGCGGCGACTCCGGGCCTGGCCGATGCCAACGAGTTCTACACGGTGGACGGCGCGAACCGCTTGCGCGACATCCTGCCCGGCTTTCGCCGCGGGCACGCCGTCGTCGGCGTCTGCGGCGCGCCCTACAAGTGCCCACCCGCGCCGAGCGAATGCGCGCTGATGCTGCACGACATGCTCGTCAACCGCGGCGTGCGCGAGCAGTGCGAGATCACGCTGGTGCTGCCGTTGCCGAGCCCGGTGCCGCCGTCGCCGGACACCAGTCGTGCCCTACTGGCCGCGTTCGCCGAACGCGGCATTCGCTTCCTGCCGAACCGGCGCGTCGCTGCCGTCGATGCGCGGCGCCGCGTCGCCACGCTCGACGACGGCAGCGAGCTGGCCTGGGACCTGTTCCTCGGTGTGCCCAAGCACCGCGCGCCGGCCGTGGTGCAGGCGGCCGGCATGGCCGAGGACGGCTGGGTGCCAGTCCAGCCCAGGACGTTGGCGACACGTTTTGCCGATGTCTATGCGGTCGGCGACATTGCCAACACCGGCACGCCGAAGGCCGGCGTTTTTGCCGAAGGAGCGGCCAAGGCAGTGGCCAGCGCGCTGATCGCCCGCATTCGCGGCGCCGGCGAGGCATCGCTCTACGGCGGCGCAGGGACCTGCTACATCGAGTTCGGCGCTGGCCGGATCGGACGCGTCGATGTCGATTTCTTCTCGGGCCCGAAGCCGACCGGCACCTATCACGAGCCCGACATCGCCTCGCGCGTGCACAAGGAGGAGTTCGCGGCCAGTCGCAAGGCGCGTTGGTTCGGCATGTGACGCGGCGCTGACAGCAAGGCCGCAGATGCCCGTGATCACGCTCGACGAGCTGCCCGCGATTGCCGCCCTGGCTTCGGTGCCGTCCGAAGACCTGGCGCGCCTGGCGCGGGGCGCCGGCGACATCAGGTTCGCCGCTGGCGACTACGTCGCGCACGAAGGCGACGAGCGCGTCTTGTTCGTCGTGCTCGCGGGGCGCATCGAGGTCACCAAGATCATCGATGGCATCGAGCGCACCATCGGGCAGTTCGTCGTCTGGCGTCGGTGGGCCCTTCATCCTTGCCACCGGCGTCAGCTGCCGCCGGCTCGCCACCGCCCCCCTCGACCGCCTGCTCGGCAAGGGCGTGTACTACGGCACCTCGCGCAGCGAGGCCAGGGCGACGCAGGGGCAAGACATTCACCGCATCGGTGCCGGCAACTCCGCTGGCCAGGCCGCGATCGTCTTCGCCAACCACGCCCGCACCGTGACGCTCGTCGTCCGCGGCGACACGCTCGAGAAGAGCATGTCGCACTACCTGATCGAGCAGATTCGCGGTAAGCCGAACATCCGCGTTGCGCTGCCGAGCGAAGTGCAGGCCTTGCACGGCGACAAGCAACTCGCCGCGATCGACCTGGTCGACCGCGCCACCGGCACGTTGCAGCGTCGACAGCGGCGGCTCTTCGTCTTCATCGGCGCTGACGCCGAAACCGGCTGGATGCCGGCGGCCATCGCGCGCGACGAGCGCGCCTACGTGCGCACCGGCGAGGCCATCGCCCGCTCCGGGCATTGGCCGCTGGACCGCGACCCCCATCTGCTCGAGACCAGCGTGCCCGGCACCTTCGCCCGCGGCGACGTGCGTTCCAGTCCGGTCAAGCGCGTGGCGGCGACGTCGGCGAAGGACGGCGATCGCCTTCGTGCACCAGTTCCTGGCGGAAGCCCCGGCCTGATCGGCTGCTACGTATCGAAGAGGTCCGGCGCGACGCCGCGGCGGGCGCGCTCGATGGCGAGCAGACGGCGCTTAGTCGCGGTGCCGCCCGGCGCCGAGAAACCGCCGAGACCGTTGCCGGTCGCGACGACGCGATGGCACGGTACGACGATCGGCCAGCGATTGCGGCCGAGCGACTTACCGACCTCGCGTGCCGATGCGCCGGCGCCGACGCGCGCGGCGACATCGCCATAGCTGAGGACGTGGCCGGCGGCGATGGCGCGCGTCACTTCGTACACACGGCGATCGAAGTCATCGATGTCGGCGAAGTCGAGGCGGGCAGCATCGAAGCCGACGTGCTCGCCGGCCAACAGGCGGCCGATCGCCTGCACGATGTCGGCGATGTCGCCCGAGGGCGCGGTCTCGAGCGCGTCGGGGCAGTGTCGGCGCACGCGGCGCTGCAGCGCCTCGCGGTTCGCCTCCGGAAACCAGACGCCGGTCAGGCCGGCGTCGTTCCAGGCGATCGCGCAATCGCCGATCGCGGTCGAAAAGAGGGCAGAGCAGCGGGCGCGCGCCATGTCCCGAATGCTAGAGCCGCCGACGCGGAGGCGAGTGCGCTCGTCCAAGCGCCGTGTCGGCGTCGAGGAATTGGCGGCGGCGGCGAAAAGCCGCGTCGCCGGTCGGACGCTCCGGGCGCGAGCGCTCGACAATCCAGCGATGCTCGAACTCCTGCCGCGCCGCCGGCGCAGCCTCAGCTGCGGCATCGTCGTCCTGCTCGAGGCGCGCGAGCTGCTGCT
>DASXIP010000157.1:0-5953 GCA_036497875.1 Caldimonas sp. | reverse complement strand
GTGACTTTCGTTCATTGAAGTTCGGGGCTCTGAGCACGACCATCTGAGAAGGCCTCCTGGAACGTCTCTCGCACAGTCGACCGACCATGCCCCTGACTCTGCGAGCGGTCTCGCTCAACGACCAGCCAATCACGCAGCCGATCGTGGCGAGCTTCGGCGCACAAGGCGGCTCGCTCGGAAGGGCCGATACCAACACGCTGGCGCTGCCGGACCCCGAGCGCCGCATCTCGCGGCTACAAGCGGAGATCAGCGTCGTGGGCTCCGGCTATGTCATCAAGAACGTCGGCGCGGCCAACCCGATCATCGTTCGTGACCGGTCGCTCAGCCAAGGCGAGTCGGCTCCGTTGAAGCACGGCGATCAGCTGCGGATTGGCGGCTACCTGCTCGAGGTCGCGGCCAACGATGGGTCTGGCGACGATCGGACCACCATAGAACCGGCTCAAACGCTTTCGGACCCCTTCGCCTCGCCACAGTCACCATCCCCGACTCCGCGTCCTTCCGCAGCGATGAAGCCATCGCCCAGCAGCGCGTCGGCTTTCCCGCCGTCCTCGCCGTTCGCCGCTCTCGGCGGGTCGATCTCCGACGCCAATCCGTTCGCTGAATTGCTCGGCGATTCGCAGACTCCATCGCCGAGCTCGTTTCCATCCTCCCGTGAAACATCGGTTGCACCCAGCCGGCTTCCAGACGACTTCGATCCGTTCGCGACACTGTTGCCATCCGAGCGTGCGTCGCATTCGCCTCAGACATCGACGGCGGGGGGCGTCTTCGATGATTTGATCCCGAGCGCCGCGCCGGCCTCGATCGATTCGCTCTTCGGCCTGAACTCGGCGAACGCCCGCGAGTCGCTGGCGGCCTTCATGGCCGATGCGCCCTCCGCCCGCGACCCCCTCGGAAAGCCTGAAGCTGGCGGGTCGCTGCCGACCGACCCTCTGGCGCTGTTCGGCGCGGACAAGGATGCGCGTGCCTCGCCCCCGCCAAGCGAGACCTCGCCCGACCAGACGCCGGAGCTGCGCGCCGCGTTCCTTCCGCCGAAGCCTCGCGCGGCCATGCAAGCCGGTGCGCGATCGCCGACTGCTCGCGCGCTCGACTCCCCGGCTGATGCGGTGCCTGCGCCGGTTCCGTTGCCAACTGCGGCGGACGTCCGTCGCAGCGCGTCCGCTTACGCGTCCTCGGACGTGGCAGCCCTTGGATCACGGGCGCGAGCAGCTGCGACGCCTGCGCCATCGACCCCGTCCGCCGAGGAACCGACCGTCCCGCCCACCACGGGCTGGTCCGCTGACGCGCTCGCGGCCTGGAACTATCTCTGTGAAGGCGCGGGCGTCGGCCTCGATCCACCTCCCAACACCGGCCCCGTGTTCATGCGCGTCGTCGGCATGATGCTGCGCTCGGCGGTGGAGGGAACCGTGCAGCAGATGGCGATGCGCCAGGCGACGCGCCAGGAGCTGCAGGCGCAGGTCACGGTCATCCGCCCGCGCAACAACAACCCGCTGAAATTCGCACCCGACGGCCAGTCGGCGATGGAACAGGTCTTGCAACCCGCAGTCCGGGGCTTTCTTCCGGGCCCGGCGGCCATGACGGACGCGATGAACGATCTCCTCGGCCACGCCATCGGCACGATGGCCGGGACGCGCGCCGCGCTCGAAGGTGTGCTGAAGCGCTTCGCCCCGCAGGAGCTCGAGGCGAAGCTCGCGGGTGGATCGGTGCTCGACAGCGTCCTGCCGATGAACCGCAGGGCGAAGCTGTGGGAGCTCTACCTGCAGCACTACGAATCGATCCGCGACCAGGCGCAGGAGGACTTCCACACGCTGTTCGGCCGCGCCTTCCTCGCCGCCTACGAGCAGCAGCTCGAGCGGCTGCGCCGCGAGAAGACGGCTGCCGCGGCGCCCAAGTGAGCGCGCCGCTCGACCTCGCCGTCGCCTGGCGCAGCGAGCTCGGGCAGCGCAAGACGAACGAGGACAAGGTCAGGATCTGTCGCGAGGGTCCGCGCTGGGTCGCCGTCCTTGCCGACGGTGCCGGCGGGCATCGCGGCGGAGCCGAAGCGTCGATGCGCGCGGTCGACGCGCTCGAGGCCGCGCTGTGCGACGAAGACGCGGAATTCAGCGCCCGCTTCCTGACCGCCGCCGTGCTCGCCGCCCACGAGCAGGTTGTGTCCGCGCAGCAGAACACGCACGGCGTCGCGCGCATGCACGCGACCGTCGTCGTGCTCTGGATCGACATCGACCGTGCGAGCGCGCTGTGGTCGCACGTCGGCGATTCGCGCCTGTACCGCGTGCGCCAGGGCGTCGCCGCGTTGCTGACCTCGGACGACAGCGTCGTCCAGCGCATGGTCGAAGCGGGCCTGCTCAGCGCCGAGCAGGCCGGCGCGCATCCCCAGAAGAACCAGCTCATCGCCGCGCTCGGCATCGAGGAGGACGTCGATCCGCACACGCTATCGGTCCCGGTTGCGCTGCTCGAGGGCGACGCCTTCCTGCTCTGCAGCGACGGCTGGTGGGATGCCCTCGACCCCGAGGGCATCGCCGCTGATCTCGCGCGCGGCGGCTCGCCGCACGACTGGCTCGATGCGATGCAGGAGCGCATCGTTGCGCGCGCCGCGCCGCGCCAGGACAACTTCAGCGCCGTGGCCGTGTTGGTGCGCGACCCGATCGAATCGACCCGGCCGATCGCGATGGGTTGACGCCGTTGCCGGCGCGGCGCTAACGCGCCGCCGAGCGACGGAGCGCCGCCACTGCGTTGGCACGCTCGCCGGCCTGGCGTGCGATCTCCTGGTCGCCCAGCTGGGTGGCCTGCTCGCCGACCGTGCGGTAGCCTTTGACCAGCTCGTTGATGAGCCCGTTCAAGGCTTGCGCAGCGAGCGCGCTGCCGTCGCGCGACAGCGCCGCCGCCTTGTCGTGACGACCCGCCGTGCTCTCGACTTGCGCGCGCTTCAACTGTTCGCGAACGGCCGCCACCGCCGAAGAAACGTCGCGGTTTTCCGACTTCGCGAGACGCTGCAGGGTCTCGAGAGTGGCGACGGCGATCCGCCGCGCCTCCCGTTCGGCGGCGACGTCGCGTTCGCGGGTGGCAGCGTCGAGCTCCGCTGCTGCTGCGGCGGCGCTCGCGCTGCGCGTCGCGCTCTCGTCGAGCACGGCGGGCTTGCGGTCGCTGCCTGCGGATGATGCTGTCGCCGGTGTCTCTGCCGCCAGCGCCACGCTCGTCGGCACCGCAGATGGCGGTGTCGCGCTGCGCTCGACCTCGACTCTTGCGACCGCCACCGACGACGCGGCGGGCGGGCTGCGCGCTGCCGACGCGTGCGCATCGAGAGGCTCGCGGGCGCGAAGCGTCAGCCAGGCGCCGGCCGCGAGCACCAGCGCCAACGCCCCGGCGCCAGCGATCGACAGCGCCGCAGCCGACGGGCGTCTGGACCTAGCGGGTGGCAGGAAGACGGTCGGTGCGCTGGACACGTCGTCGACGACGTCCGGCACTGCAGCGGGCACCGCCCGCGACGCGGTCGCGGGCGGCAGGCGATCGAGCCCGAGCTGCTCGCGAAACGCAGCGATCGACTGCGTGCGCTGCTCGGGACGGACGATCAGGGCCCGATCGATGGCCGCGAGGAACACGGCGCTGAATCCCTCCATGCCGCTCGTCGCGAGCGGCTGGTAGGTGTCGGTCACGAGGCGCCCGACGGCGGGAGGCGGCGTCTTTCCGCGGATCGCGAAGTGGATCACCGCGGCGAGGGCATAGACATCGGTCCACGGCCCCTGCTGCGTGCCGGGGATGTCCCCGTACTGCTCGATCGGCGCGTAGCCGTGCTTGAGGATGGCCGTCAGGTCATGGGTCAGGTCGCCGATCACTCGACGCGCGGCGCCGAAGTCGAGGAGCAAAGGCAACTGCTGGGGGCCGATGAGGACGATGTTGTCCGGCGCGATGTCGCGATGGAAGCAGTCGCGCGCGTGCAGCACGCCGATGCCCTCGGTCAGCGAAGCGAGCAGACGCCGCAGCCACGCTTCGCCGGGACGGCTTGCGGAAGCGGCAAGAGCCTTCTTCAGCGTCGGTCCGTCGTACCACGGCATCACGATGTACGCGGTGCCGCGCTCCTCCCAGAAACGATGGACCTTGACGAGCGACGGGTGGTCGAAGCTCGCGAGGAGCCGCGCCTCGTTGATGAAGCTCCTGAGGCCGATCTGGAAAATCTCGCGGTGGCGCGTGGAGCGCACCGTCACGCTCTGGTCGTCGTCGCGCATCGCCAGGTCGACAGGCAGGTACTCCTTCAGCGCGACGTTGCGGTGCAACGAGTGATCCCAGGCGAGATAGACGAAGCTGAACCCGCCTTGGCCGAGGATGCCGCGAATCTCGAACTCGTCAACGCGCGCGCCCAGCGGCAGCGCCTGCGTGCTGGTCTGCGTCGGGCCGGCCGTCGCGGCGTCGCTCCCGAAGGACTGGGGACCCCGCGCCGGCGCTGCCGAAGGGCCGACGGTCCGATCGTCATCGGGCACGTCGTTCATCACGCATCCTCGACATCGTAGTAACGTCATCCTATCGCAGCGCCATCCAAGAACGACGATGGGAGGCAGTCGGTGCTGAGTTTCACCCCGGGATGCTTGCGGACGGGACTTGTCCTCGTCTGCTGTTCTGCCGGCGTGCTCGCCGAGGAGCCGAACCTGCAGGATCTGCAGCAGCGCCTCGAGGTCGTGAAGCGCCAACGCGCGGCTTCGGAAGCGGCGAGGGCGGCGTCGGCGCAAGCGGCCAACAAGGAGAAGGCGCAGCCATCCTCGAATGCGACCCGGCCTGGTGAACGCGGCGTTGCGATCGCAGCGTTATCGCCGGCGAGCGCTGCATCTGCAGCCTGGCCAAAGATCCGCGCCGAACTCGAGGCCAGGCGCGGACGGCAGTCCTTCGAGGAGGCGATGACGACGCTGCTCGACATCCGCGAGCGCGCCGATGCCGACACCATGAGCCGGTTCGCGACGCTGCTGCGCGCGCTCCCGCCGAATAGCGCCTTGGCGATGGGCTCGCGCGATGGCCGTCTGGCGTTTCAGACCGCAAGCAAGAGAACTTCGCCGTCGAAGGCAGGCGAAGACGCCCTTGCCCCGTGCAATCAGCGCGTTGCCCAGGCGTCGTGCGTCGTGGTCATGAGCAACGGTACGTTCAACGGCAGCGCGGTCGAAGCGCTGTCGCGCCAGCTCGGGAGCAGGGACCCCAAGGACGTGCGTGCGGCGGCCTTGCGAGCGATGCAGGAGCTGGTCGCTCGTTCGCCGGAGGACCAGCGTGCGTCGCAAGCGCCGCCGTCCCCCGGCGCCGATGCCGGGGCGGGATGGCCGCGGATCCGCGAGGCGCTGACGGCGCGCGGCGGCGGCAATTCGCTCGCCGAAGGATTGACGACGCTGCTCGATGTCCGCGATCCCGCCGACGTGGAGACCGTGGGGCGCTTCGACACCTTGATGCGGCGTCTGCCCTACAGCAGCGCGCTCGTGATCGGTCCGCGCGAGGGCTTGTTGTCGTTTCACCGGGTGAGCAGACGCAGCAGTCGTTCGGCGGCGAGCGACGAAGCCCTTGCCGAATGCCGGCAGCGCCTGCGAAGCGGCTGCACGCTGGTGATGAGCAATGGCACTCCGCAGCCGGGCGCGCTCGAGGCGCTGTCGCGTCAGCTGGGCAGCAAGGATCCTGCCCAGGTTCGAGAGGCGGCCCTGCGCATCCTGCGCGACGCGGTCAGCAAAGGCTACTGATCGCTAGGAATCGCCGCTCAGAAGCGCGGCGAAATCGGCACCGTCGGGCAGGCCGTGCAGGATGTCGACCGAATCGCCCATGCCTTCTTCGGTGACGCGCCACCAGACCGTGCAGCCGGCGAGGCGCCGGTTCAGGTCGCGCAGCGCGAGGCCGTGCAGCCACTGGTTCAGCGTCGTCGCGGGCGCCAGGCCGAGATGGTCGCCGTGCAGCGCTTCGCGCGTCGTCACGGTTGGCGCGCGGCCCGGCGTCG
>DASXIP010000156.1:0-2004 GCA_036497875.1 Caldimonas sp. | reverse complement strand
TTCGGCTGATGCAGAGCCGCGCCGCCGCCGTGCCGCTGCGCGCCGTGAAAGGCATGAACGACCTCCTGCCGCCGGAATCGGCGCGCTGGGAGTGGTTCGAGGACAAGGTGCGAGCGCTGATGCGGCGTTTCGGCTATGCCTACGTGCGAACACCGATCGTCGAGCCGACCGCGCTCTTCGTCCGCGGCCTCGGCGAGGCGACCGACATCGTCGAGAAGGAGATGTACTCGTTCGAGGATGCGCTGAACGGCGACGCGCTGACGCTGCGCCCCGAGGCCACGGCCGGCGTCGTCCGCGCGATCAACGAGCACTCTTTCCTGCGCGAAGGCGGGAAGCGCTTGTTCTACATCGGGCCGATGTTTCGCCACGAGCGGCCGCAGAAGGGCCGCTACCGCCAGTTTCACCAGGTCGGCGCCGAGGCGATGGGGTTTCCCGGCCCCGACGTCGATGCCGAGCTGATCCTGATGTGTCGGGCGCTCTGGCAGGACCTCGGCCTTGCCGTCGGCGAGCACGTCCGGCTCGAGATCAACAGCCTCGGCCAGCTCGACGAGCGGCGTGCCCATCGCACCGCGCTGATCGCCCACTTCGAGGCGAGCGCCGATTGCCTCGACGACGACGGCCGCCGCCGCCTGCACACGAACCCGCTGCGCCTGCTCGACAGCAAGCATCCGCCGATGCAGGCGGTGATCGAAGCGGCACCACGCCTGAGCGAGCACCTCGGCGAGGCGTCGCTCGCGCACTTTGCCGGCGTTCGCGCCGCGCTCGACGCCGCCGGGCTCGCCTACCGCATCAATCCGCGCCTCGTGCGCGGCCTCGACTACTACAACCTGACCGTGTTCGAGTGGACGACCGACCGCCTGGGCGCGCAGGGCACGGTCTGCGGCGGCGGCCGCTACGACCCGTTGATCGGCCAGCTCGGCGGCAAGGACGCGCCCGCCGTTGGCTGGGGCATGGGGATCGAGCGGGTGCTGCTGCTGCTCGACGAGGTCGGCGTGCCGATGCCGCCGGCAACACCCGATGTCTATGCGATCGTTCCCGATGCGAACGCCCTGGCGGCCGCGATCGCGACCTGCGATGCCTTGCGCGGCCTCGGCATCGCCGTCGCAATGCACGCGGCTGGCAGCGACGGCTGGGGCAGCATGAAGTCGCAATTCAGGAAGGCCGACGCCAGCGGCGCGCGCCATGCGCTCATCTTCGGCGCCGACGAGGGCGCGCGCGCCGCCGTGTCGATCAAGCCGTTGCGCGATGCCGATGCCGGCCAACGCACGGTCGCGCTCGCCGAGCTGGCAGCTTGGGCCGCGACCCTCGCCCCATAATCCCCGGTTTGCCTGCAGCCGCCGGCCAGCCGGCGCCCTCGGACCCTCCATGGCCACCCATCTCGACCTCGAAGAGCAGGAACAGCTCGATCAGCTGAAGGCGTTCTGGAAGCAGTACGGCAACCTCGTCAGCTGGGTGCTGGTGCTCGTGCTCGGCGCCTTCGCGGCCTGGAACGCCTGGAACCTCTACCAACGCGACCAGGGCGCCAAGGCCGGCGCGCTGTACGACGAGATCGAGCGCGCAGCGCAGGCGGTCGACGCCGACCGCGCGACCCGCATCTTCGCCGACATGCAGGAGCGCTATCCGCGCGCGAGCTTCACCCATCAGGCCGGCCTCGTCGCCGCCCGCGTCGAGTCGGAAAAGGGGCAGTACGACGCCGCCAAGGCAAGCCTTGCGTGGGTCGCCGAGCACGCCGCTGACGACGGCTATCGCGCAATCGCGCGCCTGCGCCTCGCCGGCCTGCTCCTCGACACCGCGAAGTACGACGAAGCGCTGAAGCAGCTCGACGCCATCGACAACCCCGAGTTTGCCGCGCTCGCCGCCGATCGTCGCGGCGACGTCCTGCTCGCACAGGGCAAGAGCAGCGAGGCCCAGGCCGCGTACCTGAAGGCGTGGACGGCGATGGATCCGAAGATCGACTACCGGCGCCTGATCGAGGCCAAGCTCAACCTGCTCGGCGTGCAGCCG
>DASXIP010000155.1:0-5408 GCA_036497875.1 Caldimonas sp. | reverse complement strand
GAGGTCGTCGTCGGTCAACTCGATCCCCGCCTGCATCTCGCGCCGTGCGATCGCATCGAGCCGTACCTGCCGCCCGGCATTCGCCTCTGGGGCAAGACCCGGATCGGCCTGCGCTGCAAGGAAGGCCGCACGCTCTGGAACGTCTATCTGCCGATCGTCGTCAAGGTCTGGGGACGTGCGCTCGTCGTTCCTGCCGGCGCGACGGCGGGCAGCGTCCTCGCCGATGCCGATCTCGCCGAGGCCGACGTCGATCTCGCCGAGGAGTTCACTCCTGCGATCGTCGAGCGCAGCGCCGTCGTCGGCCGCACGCTCGCGCAAACACTGCGGCCAGGCCAGGCGGTGCGCCAGGGGCACATCAAGCTGCGCCAGTGGTTCACCGCCGGCGAGGAAGTCAAGGTCGTCGCCGCCGGTGACGGCTTCGCGCTCGAGAGCAGCGGTCAGGCGCTCACCAACGGCATCGAAGGCCAGCCGGCGCGCGTGCGGACCGAAGGCGGTCGCATCGTGACCGGCGTCGCGACCGGGGAGCGCCGCCTGGAGCTGACCCTGTGAACGCGGGGGTCCCGTCGGTGCCCGGGGTGCCAAATATCTCTAAAGTCGCTGGCCGCCGGGCCGATAGTCCGTCCATCATGACGGTCCGGCCCCGCCGGCGCCCCCTTGGAGAGCTGCATGAAGATCGGTCACCCCGCTGACAAGCCGCTGCCGGCACCGGCCGTCGGCGCGCCAGCCGCTCAGGCCGACGCCGCCAAGCCGGCGCCCGCTCAGGCCACTGGCGCGGCCGGCGTCGATGCCAGCGCGACCGTCGCCCTCTCGAGCACCGCGTCGACGCTGCTTTCGACCGGCGGTGCAAGCGAATTCGACACCGGCAAGGTTTCGGGAATCGCCGGCCAGATCGCCGACGGCAGCTTCAAGGTCAACCACGAAGCGATCGCCGACAAGCTGATCGCCAACGCTCAAGAGCTCCTTTCCAAGGCGCAGGGCTGATGGCCGCGAGCGGCGCTTCCGGCGGCCAGTCGCCCGAGCTCGAAGCGCAACTCGCCGCGGTCGAGACCGGTCTGTCGGCGCTCGGCAACGCATTGCGGGCGCGCGACGCCGCCAGCATCGACCTGCACGCCGCCGAGTTGCACCGCGCACTCGCCAGCGCCGTCAGCCACTTTTCCGACGCCGCCCGCAGCGGCCCGCTGCCGCCGGCGCTGCGCAACCGCCTCGCCAGCGCAAGCGGCCAGGTCGCCGCGCAACGCGAGTCGCTCGCCCGCGCGACCGCGGCGCTCGACCGCGCGATCGACGTGCTGCTGCCGCGCGACGGACCGCCGCTCTATTCGGCGGCGGGGGCCGCCGACCGCGGCGTCTTCAAGACCGGCGCGATCCAGGCCTGACAGACGCGGCGCCGCCGAGCGCACAGCTACGGCGCGCAGTCCGACATCGCCTGCTGCTCGACCCAGCGATCGGCCGCGACGCGACTGTCCATCGTCTGCGAGCTCGTCGCGCTGCCGTCGAAGAGAACGCGCCAGACGCCGTCGCGCGCATCGCGCAGCCAGACCGTCTGGTACATGCCGACGCGAAAGACAGGCGCGCCGTCGTGTCGGCGCTCCAGGATGTACGGGCCGCGCGAGACCGCAACCCCGGGCTCGCCGCCGATCTGGACGATGCCCGGTCGCCAGCGCAAGGCGATTCGCTTGCCGTCGACGATCTCGGCCCATTCCTTCAGCACCGTGTCGCGGCCGCGATCGGCCTCGGCGGTGCCGGCGTTGAACACCGCGCCCGCGTGCAGGTGCGACGCGAATGCGCCAGCGTCGTGCCTCTCGACCGAGCGCGCGAAGCTCTGCTCGCGGCGCCAGACGGCGCATTCGTCGGCCTTGGCGGCAACTCGCTTGGTCGCGAGCGGCAGCGGCCCAGCGTCGATCGCGGCGTCCTGTGCGAGCGAATCGCCGGCGAACGAGGCAACCGCGAGCAGCGTCGCGCAAACCAGCGTCGTCACAGCGCTCCGGTTCTCGACAGACCGAACGCCTTGACCATCCGCACGCTCGTCTCGCGGCCGCCGTAGTAGCCCGGCAGCAGCTGCGCCTGGGTGTAGCCGTGGCGACGATAGAAGGCGCGCGCGGCGTCGTTGCTCGCGCGCGCCTCGAGCGTGATGCGGCCGACGCCGGCGACCTCGGCACAGCGCTCGAGCCACTCGA
This sequence comes from Caldimonas sp., assembly GCA_036497875.1. Classification (GTDB taxonomy): domain Bacteria; phylum Pseudomonadota; class Gammaproteobacteria; order Burkholderiales; family Burkholderiaceae_C; genus Schlegelella_A. Next base: position 3,234 of record DASXIP010000155.1, on the reverse strand, counting down.
CCATTGCGCTGCCGACGCCGCAGCGGCGATGCGCGGGCTTGACCGCGAGCAGCAGCAGGTGCGCTTCCTCGTCGCCGTACTTCATGATCGCGAAGCCGGCGCGGTCGGCCTCGCGGACGGCGACGATCGCGTTGGTGTCGCGATGGCGAAGGCTGCGCAGGATGCGCTCGCGCGTCCAGCTCCAGCCGAGCCCGTCCTCGATGAAGTCGCGCGACATCTCGGCGATGCCGAGCGCGTCGGCGCGCGTCGCGAAGCGGATCGAAGCGGCCGGCGAGGCGCTGCCCATGCGCGCGATTCTGCGACAAGGCAACGCGGCACCCGGGCGGCCGCGCCGCTTGCCGCAGACTGCTGTACGCACGTACAGTCCTGTGGTGCCCAGCCTCGTCGCCCATCTCGACATGGATGCGTTCTACGCGTCGGTCGAGTTGCTGCGCTATCCCGAGCTGCGCGGCCGCGCGGTCGTCATTGGCGGCGGCCGCGATCACCAGCCACGCCAGCGCGCCGACGGCAGCCACGACTTCCACCTCCTGCGCGACTACGTCGGCCGCGGCGTCGTCACGACAAGCACCTACGAAGCGAGAAAGCTCGGCGTCTTCTCGGCGATGGGAATGATGAAGTCGGCGGCGCTCGCGCCCGATGCCGTCCTGCTGCCGGTCGACTTCGACGAATACCGCAAGTACTCGCGCCTGTTCAAGGCGGCAGTGCGCGAGATCGCGCCGACGGTCGAGGACCGCGGCATCGACGAGATCTACATCGATCTCAGCGAGCTGCCCGGCACGGCCGACGACGGCGGCCGCGCGGTCGGCCTGGCGCTGAAGGCCGCCGTGCGCGAGCGCACCGGCCTGACCTGCTCGATCGGCATCACGCCGAACAAGCTGCTCGCCAAGCTCGCGTCCGAGCTCGACAAGCCCGACGGGCTGACGCTGCTCACGCACGCCGACATCGCGGCACGCATCTGGCCGCTCGCGGCGCGCAAGGTCAACGGCATCGGTCCGAAGGCGGCGGCCCGGCTCGCCGCGCTCGGCATCGAGACGATCGGCCAGCTCGCCGCCGCCGACCCGGCGTTCCTGCGCGAGCACTTCGGCAACGGCTTCGGCGCCTGGCTGCACGAAGCCTCGCACGGTCGCGACGAGCGCGCCGTCGTCACCTGGAGCGAGCCGAAGTCGATCAGCCGCGAGACGACCTTCGACCGTGACCTGCACGCGGTGCGCGACCGGCTCGTCCTCGGCACGATCTTCACTGAGCTCTGCGAGCAGCTCGCCGGCGACCTCGCGCGCAAGTCCTACGCGGCCAAGACGATCGGCGTCAAGCTCCGCTTCGACGACTTCCGCATCGCGACGCGCGACCTCACGCTCTCCGGTCACACGCTCGACGCGCGTGAGATCCGGCGCGCCGCGGGCAGCTGCCTGAAGCGCGTCGACCTCAGCAGGAAGCTTCGCCTGCTCGGCGTGCGCGCGAGCGCTCTTGCCCGTCTCGCCGATCTCGTCGCCCCGCTCGCGGCCGAGCCCGAGCCGGCGCCGCCCGCGGTGCGCGAGCCCGGCAACGACGACAGCCTACCGCTCTTCGACGACCGGTAGCATCGTCGCTCCGCCCGAGCGCGACCGAAGGCGTCCATACGGATCGAAGCCATGCCCGTCATCACCTGCATCGAAGATCTGCGCGTGCTCGCCAAGCGGCGCGTGCCGCGGATGTTCTACGACTACGCCGATTCGGGCTCGTGGACCGAGAGCACCTACCGGGCCAACGAGAGCGACTTTCAGCGCATCAAGCTGCGCCAGCGCGTCGCCGTCGACATGGCGAACCGTTCGCTGGCGACGACGATGGCCGGCATTCCGGTGCGGATGCCGGTCGCGATCGCGCCGACCGGCCTCACCGGAATGCAGCATGCCGACGGCGAGATCCTCGGAGCGCGGGCCGCCGAGAAGTTCGGCATTCCGTTCACGCTCAGCATGATGAGCATCTGCTCGATCGAGGACGTCGCGGCGCACACCAAGGCGCCGTTCTGGTTCCAGCCGTACATGCTGCGCGACCGGCCGTTCATGGAGCGGCTGATCGAGCGCGCTCGCGCAGCGAAGTGCAGCGCCCTCGTCCTCACGCTCGACCTGCAGATCCTCGGCCAGCGCCACAAGGACTTGAAGAACGGCCTCACCGCGCCGCCGAAGCCGACCCTCGTCAACCTGCTCGATCTCGCGACCAAGCCCGCCTGGTGCATGGCGATGCTCGGCACGAAGCGGCGCACGTTCGGCAACATCGTCGGCCACGCGACCGGCGTCGGCGACATGTCGTCGCTCGGCGCGTGGACGGCCGAGCAGTTCGATCCCAGCCTCAGCTGGGCCGACGTCGAATGGATCAAGAAGCTCTGGGGCGGCAAGCTCATCCTGAAGGGCATCCTCGACGTCGAGGACGCGCGCCTCGCGGCGGCGAGCGGCGCCGACGCGATCGTCGTCTCGAATCACGGCGGCCGCCAGCTCGACGGCGCGCCGTCGTCGATCAGCGCGCTGCCGGCGATCGTCGACGCGGTCGGCTCCACGATCGAGGTCTGGATGGACGGCGGCATCCGTTCCGGCCAGGACGTGCTGAAGGCTTGGGCGCTCGGTGCGCGCGGGACGCTGATCGGCCGCGCCTTCCTCTACGGTCTCGGCGCCATGGGCGAGGCCGGCGTCACCCGCGCGCTCGAGATCATCGCCCGCGAACTCGAGCTGACGATGGCGTTCTGTGGCCATGTCGACATCCGGGATGTCGATGCGCGCGTACTCTTGCCGGGAACGATTCCTGCCGCAGCACCGCCATGAACCTGGGCCAGTTCGAGAGCCTGAAGACCTGGCACCAGCGCCACTGGCGCGAGCAGCCGGTCGAGAAGCACGCGTGGGACATGGTCCTCACGTTCTGGCTCGCCGGCCTGGTCGGCCTTCCGTCAGCGGTCCTGGTGGACGCCGACTGGGCCGAGGTGATGTGCGTGCTCCTGCTCTTCCTGCCGGGCAGCTATGTCGCCCTGCGGCGCTGGCTGCACCGCGCCGGCATCGTGCGCTGCGACTGGACCGTCGCACTCGACCGCTAGCGCGGCTGCGGCCGCGGCGCTAGAGGTCGCGCCCCTCGAAGGTATTGCAGCGGTCGATGCTGCCGCCGTCGACGCCGCGCTTGAACCAGTTGACGCGCTGCGCGCTGGTGCCGTGCGTGAACGTCTCGGGGACGACCGTCCCCTGCGACTTCCTCTGCAGCGTGTCGTCGCCGATC
>DASXIP010000154.1:0-4380 GCA_036497875.1 Caldimonas sp. | reverse complement strand
GCGAAGAAGCGCGGCAGGTCGGCGCTGTACGCGGGCTTGCCGTCGCGATGCTTGAGGCGAGAGAAGATACCGAGCACCTTGAGGTGGCGCTGCAGCCCGATCCATTCGACGCTGCGCCAGAAGGCGCCGAAGTCGGCCGGCACGGGGAGTGCTGCCTTGCGCGCCGCTTCCCAGTAGCGGATCGCCCAGTCGAGTTCCTGCTCCTCGTGCCACGAGATGAACGCATCACGCAGCAGCGAGGCGACGTCGTAGGCGATCGGGCCACGGACGGCGTCCTGGAAATCGAGGATGCCGGGGTTCGGATCGGCAACCATGAGGTTGCGCGGCATCCAGTCGCGGTGGACGGCGACGACGGGTTGCGCGAGCGCGGCCTCGACCAGGGCGGCCGAAGCGGCGCGCCAGACACCGAGCTCGGCTGCGTTCCATGTGGCGCCACACTCGCGTGCGACGCACCACTCGGGAAAGAGCTCGAGCTCGCGGCGAAGCAGCGCGTCGTCGTAGGGCGGCAGCGCGTCGGCGGGAACCTTGCGCTGCCAGACGACGAGGGCGGCGATCGCATCGCGCATCAGGCGATCGGCACGCGCGAGGTCGCCCACCGCCTGCGCCCGCTGCAACGCGCCGAGATAGAGATCGTTGCCGAGATCGTCGAGGAGTAGAAAGCCCTGCTCCGCGTCGGCTTCGAGGATGCGCGGCGCGTGCAGGCCGGCTGCCCTGATCAAGCCGGCGACGTGGATGAAGGGGCGCACGTCCTCGCGCGCCGGTGGCGCGTCCATGACGACGACGCTGCCGACGTCGCCGCGGTTGGCGCGGAAGTAGCGTCGAAAGCTCGCGTCGCTGGATGCCGGCCGCAGGGTCGAGGCGACGACGGCGTGGCGCGGGCCAATCTCGGCCAGCCAGGCGACGAACGCATCGGCACGTGCCGGATCGCTCCAGGCGATCACGGCGGCGGGCGAAGGAGACGGGGTCAAGGGGGCGAGAAGCGCGGGAGGCAACCGTGGGGAACGCCTCGTGGATAATCGATTCTACAAATCGGCGCCGTCTGGGCTTCGCACTCGCGACGCTGTCATTGTCGGGTGCGCCTCTCATGCGCGAGCCGGCACCGCGCCTTGCCCTGCACTCCGGGTCGCCCGGCGCGGGTGCGATTCCAGGTTCAGTGGACGAATGGGTCCAGCCGCTCGCCGACATTCAAGACTCGCCATCGCCCGCCAACGCCACCGCCGCGCATCCTGGCTCGCGCTGCCGTTCGCGGCGTGTGCGCTCGCGGCGACGGCACAGCCAGCGTCGCCCGCTGGCGCTGCGTCGGCGGCCGCCGGAGCTGCGTCGGCGCCGCCTGCTGCGGATGCGGGGTCGGCGCCGCCGATCTCGTTGCGGATCGGCGAGACGCTGCAGCCGCCGCCACGTGGCGATGCCGGCCGCCAGCTGCCGATCATCTTGCGCGCTCACGACGTGCGTGGGCGGCCCGACCTTGACGCGAGCGCCGAGGGCGACGTCGAATTCCGGCGCGGCAACGTCGTGATCCGCGCCGACAAGCTCACCTACGAGCAAGCCGACGACCTGGCGCGCGCCACCGGCAACGTCGTCATCAGCCGCGACGGCAACGTCTTCAGCGGCCCGGAGCTTGAGCTCAGGATCGAGCGCTTCGAAGGGTTCTTCCGCATGCCGACCTACCGCTTCGCCCGCACCGGCGCAGGCGGCAAGGCGAGCCTGATCGAATTCATCGACGAGAACCGCGCTGTCGCCACCGACGCGACGTATTCGAGCTGCAGCGTGTACGACGACACCGGCGAGCCGGTGTGGATCCTGAAGGCGCGCGAGCTGCGGATCGACAGCGAAGCCAACGAGGGCGTCGCCAAGGACGCCGTGCTGCGCTTCTACGGCGTGCCCATCCTCGCCTCGCCGACGCTCAGTTTTCCGCTCAGCGATGAGCGCAAGTCCGGTTTCCTGCCGCCGAGTTTCGGCATCGACAGCAGCAGCGGCTTCCAGGCAGCGATCCCGTACTACTGGAACATCGCGCCGAACCGTGACGCCACCTTCACGATGCAGGAGAGCCTGCGTCGCGGGCCGTCGCTCGACACCGAATTCCGCTACCTCGAGCCCTCGTACTTCGGCTTGGTCGATTTCAAGACCCTGCCGTACGACAAGCTCGCCGAGCGCTCGCGCTACTCGCTGCGCGGCGACCACGAAGGGGCGCTGCCGTATGGCGCGTTTGCGCAGGTTCACCTGCTGCGCGTCTCCGACGACGATTACTGGAAGGACTTCCCCGGCGAGCTGAAGACGCTGACGCCGCGCCTACTGCAGACCGATCTGCTCGCGACGCGGCCGTTCGGCGACTGGACGACGTACGCGCGCGCGTTGCGCTGGCAGGTGCTGCAGACGACCGACCCGACGACGCGGATCGACTCGCCCTACGAGCGCGCGCCGCAGATCGGCGGGCGCTATGTCGGGCCGTTGCGCAGCGGCTTCGAGGTGGCGCTCGAGACCGAGCTCAATCGCTTCGCCAATCCCGACGACCGCTTTGTCGGCGACCGCCAGACCGGCGTTCGGCTGCATGCCCTCGGCAGCATCGCGCGGCCGTTCACCTCGCCGGGCTGGTACGTGACGCCGAAGGTGTCGTTCAACGCCGCGGGCTACTCCGTGAACCTGCCGCTCGCAGACGGCAGCCGCAGCGCCGCGCGCGTCATCCCGACGGTCAGTGTCGACAGTGCGTGGACCCTCGAGCGCGAGGCAGACTTCTTCGGCCGCGCCGTCCGCCAGACGCTCGAGCCGCGGCTCTTCTACGTCAACACGCCATTCCACCGCCAGGACAATCTGCCGAACTTCGATGCCGCAGCCAAGGACTTCAACTTCGACTCGGTCTTCACCGAAAACGAGTTCTCTGGCGTCGACCGCGTCTCCGATTCCAACCAGCTGACGGCGGGCGTCGTCTCGCGCGTTCTCGACCCGGATAGCGGCGTCGAGGCGCTTCGGGTCGGCATCGCCCAGCGCTATCGCTTCCGCGACGAGTTCGTCACGCCCGAGGGCGTGCCGCAGACGCAGCGCTTTTCCGATCTGCTCGTCTTCGGCTCGACGAGCCTCGTGCCGCGCTGGGTGTTCGACACCTCGGCGCAGTTCAATCCCGACAACCATCGCATCGAGCGTTCGCTCGTATCGGTCCGCTACTCGCCCGGCCCGTACCGCACCGTCAACGTCGCGTACCGGCTGACGCGGGGCCTGTCCGAGCAGGCCGAGCTCGGCTTCCAGTGGCCGCTCTATGGCCCGGCGCGCGGCGAGCGCAGTGCGCTGCCCACGCGAAGCGGCTGCGGCGGCACGCTCTATGGGGTTGGCCACGTCAACTACAGCATGCACGACAGTCAGCTCACGGATTCGATCGTGGGCCTCGAGTACGACGCCGGCTGCTGGATCGGCCGGATCGTCGTCGAGCGGCTCTCGACCGGCCGCAGCGAACAGACGACGCGGCTCTTGCTGCAGCTGGAACTCGTCGGCCTTTCGAAGATCGGAACGAGTCCGCTGCGCACCCTGAAGGACAATGTCCCCGGCTACCAGTTGCTGCGCGAGGAGCGCACGACGACCACACCGTTCACCCCGAATGACTGATTTCCATTACCTTTGCCGCCGCGCGGTCGTCACGGCGGCGATCGGCTTGGCCGCGATCACCGCAGCGGCGCAGCGCGGCGACTACATCGTCGCGGTCGTCAACCAGGAGCTCGTCACTGCGAGCGAGCTGCAGCAGCGGCTGGCGCGCGTCCACGAGGAAGCGACGCGCAATCACACGCAGCTGCCGCCGGCGCCAGCGCTGCGCAAGCAAGTGCTGGACTCGCTCATCGACGAGCGCGTGCTGGTCACCAATGCGCGCGAGAGCGGGGCGCGGGTCGAAGAGCCCGAGCTCGATCGGGCCGTCGCCAACGTCGCCCAGCAGAACCAGATGACGACCGCGCAGCTGCGCGAGCGGCTGCGCCAGGAAGGGATCAGCTACGCGAAGTTTCGCGACAACCTGCGCGACCAGATCATGGTCGAGCGGGTCCGCGAGCGCGAGGTCGTGAGCCGCATCAAGATCAGCGACGCCGAGATCGACGACCTGATCGAAAAGCGCCGCATCGGTGGCAACGCCGGCAGCGAGATCCACCTCGCGCAGATCCTCGTCACCGTGCCGGACGGCGCGGCGGACAGCGTCGTCGCCGAGCGGCGCGCGCGTGCCGAAGCGGCGTTGAAGCGCGTCCAGGCGGGCGAAGATTTCGGCGCGGTCGCGCGCGAAGTGTCCGAAGACAACAACCGCGCTCAAGGCGGCGACATCGGCATGAAGCCCATCGATCGCCTTCCAGATCTCTTCGTTCAGGCGGCGCAGCGCCTGAAGCCCGGCGAGGTCCTGCCCGAGCTGCTGCG
>DASXIP010000153.1:0-16356 GCA_036497875.1 Caldimonas sp. | reverse complement strand
CTGCTCGCGGCCGGCTGGGGCGGCGGTACCCGCATCGGCGAAAGCCTGCGCGACTTCAACCGCGACGCCGGTGCCCGCCTGGTCCACTCGCGCACCGCCGTCATCGTCGTCAGCGACGGCTACGACACCGGTGAACCGGAGCTCCTCTCGGAAGCGCTGGCGACGCTGCGGCGGCGCGCGCGACGCGTGGTCTGGCTCAATCCTTTGTTGAGCCAGCCGGGCTACACGCCGGTGAGCCGGGGCATGCAGGCGGCGCTGCCGCATCTCGACCTGCTCGCGCCTGGTGCCGACCTTGCCAGCGTTGAGCGCGTCCTGCCCGAGCTGCTCGAGACCCTGAGATGAGCACCGACATGCTGGCCGAGATCGCGCGCGAGCTGAACGCGCGCGGCGAGCCGTACGCGCTCGTCACGGTGGTTCGCGCCGTCGCGCCGACGTCGGCGTATCTCGGCGCGCAGGCGATCGTGCTGGCCGACGGAACCCTGCACGGTTGGATCGGCGGCGGCTGCGCCAAGGAGGTCGTGATCGCTGCGTCGCGGAGTGCGATCGACCAGGGCGAGCCGCGGCTGATCCGGATCAGCAACGACGTCCTCGTGACCGACGCCGACATCGAGCAATACGCGATGCAGTGCGCGAGCAACGGCACGATCGAGGTGTTCATCCAGCCGTACAGCGTCCGCAGCGCCCTGTGTGTTCTCGGCAGCACGCCGGCCGCCGATGAAGCGCGGTTTCTTGCCGAGCGCTATCGGATCCGACTCACCGAGTCTCCTCGCGATGCACCGGTCGTTCTCGTCGCGACGCAGGGCCAGGGCGACGAGGACGCGCTCGAAGCGGCGCTGCGCAGCCCGGCCACGCACATCCTCATGATCGCGAGCCGGCGCAAGGCAGACAAGCTCCGCGCCGTGATGCGGATGCGCGGCATCGGTGATGCCGAGCTCGAGCGCCTGCAGGCGCCTGCGGGCCCTGATGCCGGCGCCAAGACACCGGGCGAGATCGCGCTGGTCGCGTTCGTCGGAGTGCTTGCGCTGCTGCGCGGCCGCGCCGGATCCGATGGACCGAAGGCGGTTGCGGCGGCGCGGTCGGCGCCGCCCGCAGGCAACGACTCCGTCGACCCGGTTTGCGGCATGACCGTGGCCGTCGCTGGCGCGTTGCACGTCGAGACTTACGAAGGCGAGTCCTACTACTTCTGCTGCGACGGCTGTCGGTCCACGTTCAAGGGCGACCCGGCCAGGTACGCCGCAATTCGCCACGCTGCCGCAGCAAACGTCTGATGCCGCTGCCGAGCGGCAGCGGTGATACTTGCGGCTGCGCGAGACAGTCCGACGACATGACGATCACCCGTTTCTCGTTTCCCACGACGATCCACTTCGGCCCCGGCGCGCGCAAGCTCGTGGCCAAGCATCTGCGTGACCAGGGCCTGGCGCGGCCGCTCGTCGTCACCGACAAGGGCCTCGCGGCGTTGCCGCTGATCGCCGAGCTGCGCGACGAGCTCGCCGGTGCCGGGCTCGACGTCGCGGTGTTCGGCGGCGTGTTCGGCAATCCCACTGCGTCGCAGGCGATGGCGGGCGCGGCGGCGTACCGCGCCCACCGCGCCGATGGCGTCGTCGGCATCGGCGGTGGCGCAGCGCTCGACGTCGCCAAGATCGTCGGCGTGATCGCGACCAAGGGCGGCGAAGTGCTCGAATACGCCTACGACCATCCGCAGGTGCGCGCGATCGACGCGACCGCACCGACCTTCGTCGCCTTGCCGACGACCTCCGGCACCGGCAGCGAGGTCGGCCGCAGCGCCGTCATCAGCGACGACCGGACGCACGTCAAGCGGATCGTCTTCTCGCCCCACATCCTCGCCCGGGCCGTCTTCGCCGACCCCGAGCTGACGCTCGGCCTGCCGCCTGCGGTGACCGCGGCGACCGGAATGGACGCGCTGACGCACAACGTCGAGAGCTATCTCTCGCCCGCGTACCAGCCGCTCTGCGACGGCATCGCCCTCGAAGGCACGCGAATCGCCGCGCGCGCTCTCGCGACCGCGGTCCGCGAGCCTGGCAACCTCGCCGCCCGCGCCGACATGATGATGAGCTCGATGATGGGGGCGATCGCATTCCAGAAGGACCTCGGCGCGGTCCACTCGTGCGCGCACGCGCTCGGCACCGTCTGTGACCTGCACCACGGCCTCGCCAACGCGCTGATGATCGACACCGTCCTCGCCTGGAACGTGGCCGCGGCGCCGGCGAAGTTCGACGAGCTCGCGCACGTCGTCGGCGTTCGCGGCGGCGGCGACGGCTTCATCGCCTGGCTGCGCGACCTCAAGCAGACGATCGGCATCGCCCCGAGCCTCTCGGCGGTGGGAGTGCGACGCGATGCGATCCCGCGCCTGGTCGAGATCGCGGTCGCCGACATCTGCCACCGGACCAATCCGCAACCGGTGACGGCTGCCGACTTCGAGCGGCTATTCGCGGCCGCCCTCTGACGACATGAGCAAGAACGCGGGCCGCGTCAAGGTCGGCATCTCGGCGTGCTTCTTCCACGCCGATCCGAACCGGCCGATCTTCACCGGCAAGACGCTGCAATACGTCGAGCAGTCGGTGCCGCACTGGGTGGCGTCGTCGAGCGATGCGCTGCCGGTGATGATCCCGAGCCCTGCGGGCGACACGCAACAGGGCGACATCTCGCTCGCCGACTATGCCGACTGGCTCGATGCGCTCGTCCTCGAAGGCGGCTCCGACGTTGCTCCAGGCAGCTATGGCGAAACACCGCTCGAGCCGAATTGGGGTGGCGACCGCATCCGCGACGACTATGAGCGGGCGCTGCTCGCCGCTTTCGCCGAGCTCGGCAAACCCGTGCTCGGCGTCTGCCGCGGCCTGCAGCTGATGAACATCGCGTTCGGCGGCACGCTGTTGCAGGACATCGACACGCAACGTCCGGGGCCGGTTCGCCATCGCGACGCCGGCCTCTACGACCGCAACCTGCATACCGTCGAGTTCGAGCCCGGGACGCGGCTCGCGCAGCTGTTCGAAGGCACCCCCTCGGCGACCGTCAACAGCGTCCATCACCAGGGCATCAAGGACCTCGCGCCGGGGTTCGTCGTCGAGGCGCGCTGCCCGGCCGACGGCATGATCGAGGCGATCCGCCGCCCGCAGGGAACCTACCTGGCGGCGGTGCAGTGGCACCCGGAGTTTCATCGTCGCGGCGAGGGCATGCTCGACGATCGGCCGCTGCTCGACGAATTCCTCGCCGCCGCACGTGCGGTGCGCGGCACTGCATGAGCACCTTGAAGATCACGAATCCGGCCGACGGCTCGCCGCTTGCCGAAGTCGCCGCCGACGATGCCGCGAGCGTCGCTGCGAAGGCAAAGCGCGCGCGGCGCGCGCAGCCGGCTTGGCAGGCGACGTCGCTCGCCGAGCGAAGCGCCGCGATCGCACGGTTTCGCGGCGCGGTCGGCGCTGAGATCGAATCGCTCGCGCGGACGCTGACGCAGGAGGTCGGCAAGCCGCTTGCGCAGTCGAAAAACGAGCTGAACGGCTTTCTCGGCCGGATCGACTTCTTCCTCGCCGAAGTCGCCAAGACGACGGCGCCCGAGACGGTCTTCGCCGACGGCGCGATGACCGAGCGGATCGACCACGACCCGCTCGGTGTCGTCGCCAACATCTCGGCCTGGAACTACCCGTACTTCGTCGGCGGCAACGTCTTCGTTCCGGCGCTCCTCACCGGCAACGCGGTCGTCTACAAGCCCTCGGAGTTCGCGACGCTGACGGGGCAGCAGATCGAGCGGCTGCTGCACTGCGCGGGCATCCCGGCCGATGTTTTCATGACCGTCGTCGGCGCCGGCGACGTCGGCGCAGCGCTGCTCGCGCAGGATGTCGACGGCGTCTTCTTCACCGGCTCGGTCGCCACCGGAATGAAGATCGCACAGGCGTGCGGGCCGCGGATGGTGCGCTTGCAGCTCGAGCTCGGCGGCAAGGATCCGACCTACGTCGCAGACGACGTCGACCCCGGTTCTGCCGCCGAGTCGCTCGCCGACGGCGCCATGTACAACACCGGGCAGAGCTGCTGCTCGGTCGAGCGGATCTACGTCCATGAGCGCGTGCACGATGCGTTCGTCGCCCGCTTCGCGGCCACGGTCCGGGGCTTCAAGGTCGGCGACCCGCTCGCCGACGGCAGCTACATCGGCCCGCTGACGCGCCGGCCGCAGCTCGACGTTCTCGAGGCGCAGGTCGCCGACGCGCTCGCCAAGGGCGCGACGCTTCTGGTCGGCGGCAAGCGCGTCGACCGCGCCGGCAACTGGTTCGAGCCGACGGTGCTGACGAACGTCGACCACACGATGGCGGTGATGCGCGATGAAAGCTTTGGCCCGATCATCGGCATTCAGAGGGTCGCCGGCGACGACGAGGCGCTCGCGCTCATGAACGACACGCGCTACGGCCTCACCGCCGGGATGTATACGCGCGACGAGGCGCGCGCCGCGAAGCTGCTCGCCAAGGTGCGCGCCGGCACCGTCTACTGGAACTGCTGCGACCGCGTCAGCCCGCGCCTGCCGTGGTCGGGCCGCGGCGACTCGGGCGTCGGCGTGACGCTCTCGACCCACGGCATCCGGGCCTTCACGCAGCCGCGCGGGTGGCATTTGCGGTCGCCCTGATTCTTGGCCCGGCTCGCACTGTTCGATCTCGACGGCACGCTGCTCGCCGGCGACACCGACGTCCTCTGGTGCGCGTTCCTCGTCGAGGAGGGCGTCCTCGATCGCGAGAGCTTCGGCGTCGCCAACCGTGAGGTCGCCGAGCGCTACGCGATTGGCGCGATCACGGCGGACGAGTTCGCCGCCTTCTACGCGGCGACGCTCGCCGGCCGCTCGGCCGCGGCGTGGGCGCCGCTGCGCGAGCGCTTCGTCGCCGCGGCGATCGAGCCGCGCATCGGCGCTGCGCCGCGCGCGCTGGTCGCGCAGCACCGCGCTGCCGGCGACCGCCCCGTCCTGACGACGGCGACCAATCGCTTCCTCACCGAGCCGATCGCGGCCTCGCTCGCGATCGCCGACCTGATCGCGACCGAGCTCGAAGTCGACCGCCAGGGTGCATTCACGGGCCGCACGCGCGGCATCGTCAACATGCGCGACGGCAAGCTCGTCCGGATGTCGGAGTGGCTCGCCGCGCAGCGGCGCGCCGATGCGGATCTCGCCAACGCGACGTTCTACAGCGACTCGATCAACGATCTGCCGCTGCTGTCGGCGGTCGGCCGTGCGGTCGTCGTCGACCCCGACGAGCGTCTCGCCGCCGAGGCGACGCGTCGCGGCTGGCCGGTGCTTCGCCTCGCCGCGTCGACCCGCTAGCGAGCGGCCTCGGCGCTCGTTTCGCCGACCGGAATCAGGCTCATTAGCGCCGACTGCGGGGTCGGTGACACGGTCGACGTCTCCTCCCCCGGCGCAGCGCCGTCGTCGCGCGATAGCGACGCCGCCTGGCCGTTGCGGGCGCTGTCGCGGCTGCGCACGAGCTCGGCATCGGCGCGGCGCAAGGCATCGCCGACCGTCTCGTTCGGCTTGAACTGCACCATGCCGACATTGAGCGCGACGCGGGCGATGCGCGGCGCGACCTGGCGGTCGTCGAGGCGGCCGATGATCCGGGACACGACGACAGCCGAATCGGCCATGCGCGTGCGCGGCAGGACGACCGCGAACTCGTCGCCGCCGAGACGGCCGGCGACGTCGCGCCGCCGCAGCGTCTCGCGCAAGGCGGTGCCGATCTGGCGCAACGCCTCGTCGCCCGTGGCGTGGCCGAGCACCTCGTTGATCCGCTTCAGCTGGTCGACGTCGAAGACGATCAGCGTTGCCGCGTCGCGCGCCGTCTCGATGGCGCGTTCGGCGAGCTCGTGGAAATGGCGCCGGTTCGGCAGCCGCGTCAGCGCGTCGACATCGACGAGGTTGCGCAGCTTCCTCTGCGACGCGAGCAGATGGGCGATCTTGCGCTCGAAGTTCATGATCGGCGCCAGCTGCGTCATCAGCAAGGCGATGACCGTGGTTCCCACCGTCGCGCCGAGCGCGGGGTCGTTGATCGGAAGCGCCGAGCCGAGATCGGTGGCACCGAGCGCGAGCCATGCGGCCTGAAGAAGCGCCGTGACGACGATGCCGGCGCGCAGCAGCTGCAGCGTCGAGCTGGTGGCGAAGTCCTCGAGGCGCGCCACCGCCGAGGCCGCATAGAGCAGCAGGCTGAACGACGCCATCGCGTGGATCTGGGCGTGGTTCGCGAGGCCCATCGGCTCGATGAAGCTGACGACGACGGCGAACACCATGAACGCGAAGGCGCCGCGATCCGACCATTCGTAGACGCGCGAGCCGCCGCGCGCGTAGAAGCGGCGAATTCCGGCGAGGGTGACGATCGGCCACTGCAGCGCCAGGACGGCGACGAACGGCGCCGCGATGCCGGCCGAATCGGTCGTCGCTTGGACGACGAGCGCAGCGGCGAGGAGCAGGTTGGCGGCCAGCCAGCAGTGGACGCCGCGGCGGCCCTGCCTGAGACCGATCGACGCTGAGATCACGCTCGCGAGCACGAGAACGGTCGCGCACACGACCAGCAGGGTCGGCGAATGTAACGGCATGCTCAAATTCTAGGCAGCGGTCGCGTCGCGAATGGCGCCTCTTGGCGGCCCGACTTGCCGTGCTCAGCGAAACCGTGACGTATTGACAGGCTCCCGCGACGCGACGGCCGAGGCGGTGGCGATGTCGCTCGGCCGGAGCGACGGCGGCGCCGGCTCTTACACTTTCGACGATGACGCGCGAGCTCCTCGACTCGTTCTGGCGTGCCGCTGCGTATTGCCTGCACCCGAGGGTGGTCGTGCTGTCGCTGTTGCCGCTAGCCCTGGTCGGCGGCGCTGCTGCGGCGCTCGGCTACTTCTTTTGGGAGCCTGCGGTCGCGAGCGTCCGTGCCTCGCTCGAAGACGCCGCGCTGCTCGAGCCGATGTTCGCCTGGCTGCGATCGGTCGGTGCCGGCAGCTGGGCGAGCGTGATCGCGCCGCTCGTCATCGTCGCGCTGGCGGTGCCGCTGTTCGTGGTCGCGTCGCTGCTCGTCGCGGCCGCGTTGATGACGCCGGCCGTCGTTCGCCTGGTCGGCGCGCGGCGCTTTCCGCGCCTCGAACGGCGCCACGGCGGCAGCTTCTGGAGCGGCCTCGGCGTTTCGCTCGGCTGCACTGCGATCGCGCTCGCGGCGCTCGTCGTCAGCATTCCGTTCTGGTTCGTCCCCCCGCTCGTTCTCGTCCTGCCGCCGCTGATCTGGGGCTGGCTCACGTACCGCGTCTTCGCCTACGACGTCCTCGCCGACCATGCGAGCCGCGACGAGCGGCTGCGCCTCCTGCACGACGAACGCTGGCCGCTGCTCGCGATGGGCATCGTCTGCGGGCTGCTCGGCGCGGCGCCGTCGCTGCTCTGGGCGGTGAGTGCGCTGGCACTCGTGTTCGCGCCGCTGCTCATCGTCGTCGCGATCTGGCTCTACACGCTCGTCTTCGCCTTCTCGTCGCTCTGGTTCGCGCACTACCTGCTCGCGGCGCTGCAACGGCTGCGGCTCGACGAGCCGCGCGCGGTCGGTCCGCCGCTGCCACCCGAGGGCGACGGCGAGCCGCCCTTGCTTGACGGGCCGCCAGGGGTTGGCACATGAACATTGGTCTTCTCATCATTGGCGACGAGATCCTCTCGGGCAAGCGCGCCGACAAGCATCTGGCCAAGGTGATCGAACTGCTCGCCGCGCGTGGCCTCGCGCTCGCGTGGGCGCGCTACGTCGGCGACGACCCGCCGCGCATCACTGCCGAGCTGCGGGATGCGTTCGCGAGTGGCGACCTTGTCTTCTCGTGCGGCGGCATCGGCGCGACTCCCGACGATCACACCCGCCAGTGCGCCGCCGCCGCGCTCGGCGTTGCCCTCGATCTCCATCGCGAGGCGAAGGCGCTCGTGATCGAGCGGATGCGCGACGTCGCGCGCGAGCAGGGAATCGCCTTCGATCCCGACCGCGACGACAACCGGCACCGCCTCAACATGGCGGTGTTTCCGGCCGGAGCCGAGATCATCCCGAATCCGTATAACAAGATCGCCGGCTTCGCGGTGCGATCGGGAGTCGGCGGCGTCTTCTTCGTGCCGGGCTTCCCGGTCATGGCGTGGCCGATGATCGAGTGGGTGCTCGACACCCACTTCCGCCATCTCCAAGCTCCGGTATCGACGACCGAGCGCTCGGTGATCGTGTTCGGCTCGATGGAGGCGACGCTGACGCCGCTGATGGTGGAGGTCGAGCGCGAGTTTCCCGGGGTGAAGGTGTTCAGCCTGCCGAGCGTCGATCATCCGAAGTGGGGCCGTCACATCGAGCTCGGCGTCAAGGGCGATGCTGCGCTGCTCGTCACGGCCTATCTCCATCTGCGTGACGGCGCGGTGCGGCTGGGCGCGACGCTCGGCCCGGAGTTGGTGCGCTGAGCGTCTACCGACGCGCGCGAACGGTGCGCGCCGCGCACCGGGAAGGCGAATTCCCCCGGGCGGAGACTGGCATGCTTTCTGCTAAATTCCGTGCGCGATTTTGGGGCCCCGAGTGCCGGCGCTTCCGATTCGCAACCCCCCACATTCGAACCAAAGCTCCCCGGGAGATGCATTGATGGCCAAGAGCGTCGCAGACGTGATGAACATGGTGAAGGACAGCGAGGCGAAGTTCGTCGACTTCCGCTTCACCGACACCCGCGGCAAGGAGCAACACGTCACAGTGCCGATCTCGGCCTTCGATGAGGACAAGTTCATCGGCGGCCATGCGTTCGACGGCTCGTCGATCGCCGGCTGGAAGGGGATCGAGGCGTCGGACATGCTGCTCATGCCCGACCCCAACACCGCCAACATCGACCCGTTCTACGAAGAGCCGACGCTGATCCTGACCTGCGACGTCCTCGAGCCCGGCGACGGCAAGCCGTACGAGCGCGACCCGCGTTCGCTCGCCAAGCGTGCCGAGGCCTACATGAAGGCATCGGGCCTCGGCGATGCCGCCTACTTCGGCCCCGAGCCCGAGTTCTTCGTCTTCGACAGCGTGCGCTGGAACGTCGACATGTCGGGCTCGTTCTGCAAGATCGAGTCGGAGGAGGCGGCCTGGAACACGGGCAAGGAGTACGAGCACGGCAACTCTGGCTACCGACCGACCGTCAAGGGCGGCTACTTCCCGACGCCGCCGGTCGATTCGTTCCAGGACTTCCGCTCCGAGGTCTGCCTGATCCTCGAATCGCTGGGGGTTCCGGTCGAGGTGCATCACCACGAGGTCGGCACTGCCGGCCAGATGGAGATCGGCACCAAGTTCTCGAGCCTCGTCGAGCGCGCCGACTGGCTGCAGATCCAGAAGTACGTGATCCAGAACGTCGCCCACTCGTACGGCAAGACCGCGACCTTCATGCCCAAGCCCATCGTCGGCGACAACGGCTCGGGAATGCACGTGCACCAGTCGGTTTGGAAGGGCGGCAAGAACCTGTTCGCCGGCGACGGCTATGCGGGCCTGTCGGAGTTCGCGCTGTTCTACATCGGCGGGATCATCAAGCACGCCCGCGCGCTGAACGCAATCACGAACCCGGGAACGAACAGCTACAAGCGGCTGGTGCCCGGCTTCGAGGCGCCGGTCAAGCTCGCCTACAGCTCGCGCAACCGCTCGGCGTCGGTGCGGATCCCGTACGTCGCCAACCCGAAGGGGCGGCGGATCGAGGTCCGCTTCCCGGATCCGCAGGCCAATCCCTACTTCGCCTTCGCGGCGATGCTGATGGCCGGCCTCGACGGCGTCGAGAACAAGATCCATCCCGGCGAAGCCTCGACCAAGGACCTCTATCACCTGCCACCGGAGGAAGACGCCAAGATCCCGACCGTGTGCTCGAGCCTCGAGCAGGCGCTCGACTATCTCGACAAGGGCCGCGGCTTCCTGACCAAGGGGGGTGTCTTCACCGATGGCCTGATCGACGCCTACATCGAGCTCAAGATGCAGGAGGTCACGCGCTTTCGCATGACCACGCATCCGGTCGAGTTCGACATGTACTACTCCCTCTAGACGATCCGCAGGCGACACGCGGAGGGACGGCGCCGGCCGTCCCCTTTCTCCTTCAAGCGGGCAGGGCCCACCTTCCGTCGCCCCGGTGGTCGGCGCGTGGCGGCTGCGCGACAATGGGGCGAGGCCTGTCGTCGCACGAGCGCGTCCGGGCGTTGACGAGGCCTGGAGACCCGCATGAGCCTGCACATCGACATCCGACTTTGCGCCGCGACCGCCCTCGCGTGCGCCGCCGTCGCCGCGGTCGCAGCGGGCACGTCCGATACGGTCGACGGCAGCGTTCTCTACCGCTGCCCCGGCAACGACTATCGCAACACGATCTCGGCCAAGGAGGCCGAAAAGCTCGGCTGCCACAAGGTCGAAGGCGCGCCGGTGACCGTTATCCAGTCGACCCGGCCGCGGGCCGGTTCGACAGTGCCTTCGGCGGCCGCGTCGGGTGCCCGCGTCGATCCGGTCGCCCAGCGCAGCCGCGACAGCGACGCGCGGCGCATTCTCGAGAGCGAGCTGAAGGCCGAGGAGGGCAAGTTGGCGGCGATGGAGAAGGACTTCAACGGCGGCCAGCCCGATCGGCTCGGCGACGAGAAGAACTACCAGAAGTACATCGACCGGGTCGCCGAGATGCGCGCGTCGATCGAGCGCAAGCAGATCGACATCGCCGCGCTGCGGCGCGAGATCCAGAAGCTGCCGCCGCCCCAGTGATCGCGCCGGCCGTGGCGGCAACGCCGACACCGCCCGCAAGCCAGGCGGCCGCGCACGTCGCGCTCGATCTCCTCGCGACCCTGGTCGCGATCGTCACGCCCGAGGGCGAATGCGAGTTCGCCAATACGTCGTTCGAGAACGTCCTCGGGCTGTCGCGGCGGAGCATGTCGAAGAGCCCATTCTTCGACTGGTTCGTCGAGCCTCGCGCGCTGCGCGAGGCGGTCGCCGCGGTCAGCAACAACGCCTTTTCGACGAGCCGGCTCGAGGCTGCGCTGAAGCGCCCGTCGTCGGGCGGGGGCGAGGTGCTTCCGGTGCACGTCACCGTCAACCAGATCGACGGCTCGCGCAACGTCGTCTTCGAGATCGTCGAGATCGAGCAGCAGCATCGCCACGACCGCGAGGAGCGCGCGCTCGAGCAGGCCGAGGCGGCGCGCGAGCTGATCAGGAACCTCGCTCACGAGATCAAGAACCCGCTCGGCGGCATCCGCGGCGCGGCGCAGCTGCTCGAGATGGAGATCGAGCAGCGCACGCTGACCGAGTACACGCAGGTGATCATCAAGGAGGCCGACCGGCTGCAGCTCCTCGTCGACCGCCTCCTCGCCCCGCACAGGAAACCCCACGTCGTCGGTACGGTCAACATCCACGAGGTCTGCGAGCGCGTCCGCGCGCTGGTGCTCGCCGAGTTCCCGCGCGGGCTCGCGATCGTGCGCGACTACGACACGTCGATCCCCGAGTTCAGTGGCGACCGCGAACAGCTGATCCAGGCGCTGCTCAACATCGTCCGCAACGCGGCCGAGGCACTCGCCGGGAGAATCGAGCAGGGCAGCGCCCAGATCGTCCTGTGCACGCGCGTCGGCCGCCAGGTGACGCTCGGCAAGCATCGCTATCGTCTGGCATTGGAATTGCATATCGAGGACAACGGGCCGGGAATTCCGGAGGCGCTGCGCGAACGGATCTTCTTTCCGCTCGTCTCGGGGCGCGAAGGCGGCTCGGGCCTCGGGCTTACGCTCGCAAGAACATTCATCCAGCAACACCATGGCACGGTCGAGTTCGAGAGCGAATCAGAACGGACGGTCTTCAAGATCGTGATCCCGCTGGCATGAAACCCATCTGGATCGTCGACGACGATCAGTCGATCCGCTTCGTCCTCGAGAAGGCGCTGACGCGCGAGGAGTTCGCGGTCCGCAGCTTCACGAACTCGCGCGACGTCCTTGCCGCGCTCGAGGACGGCGAGCCGCAGGTACTCGTCTCCGACATTCGCATGCCCGGCGGATCCGGGATCGATCTGCTCAACACGATCAAGGCGAAGCATCGCGACCTGCCGGTCATCATCATGACCGCGTATTCCGACCTCGACAGCGCGGTGAGCGCGTTCCAGGGCGGCGCCTTCGACTACCTGCCCAAGCCGTTCGACGTGCCGAAGGCGGTCGACCTGATCCGTCGTGCCGTCGAGGAGAGTCTGCACGACGGCGCTGCCGATGCGCCGTCGGCTCAGGTGCCCGAGATCCTCGGCCAGGCGCCCGCGATGCAGGACGTCTTTCGCGCGATCGGCCGGCTGAGCCAGAGCATCGTCACCGTCCTCATCACCGGCGAGTCGGGGTCCGGCAAGGAGCTCGTCGCCAACGCGCTGCACAAGCACAGCCCGCGCGCGAGCGGTCCATTCGTCGCCATCAACACGGCGGCGATTCCGAAGGACCTGCTCGAATCGGAGCTGTTCGGCCACGAGCGCGGCGCCTTCACCGGCGCGCAGACGACGCGGCGCGGCCGCTTCGAGCAGGCCGACGGCGGCACGCTCTTCCTCGACGAGATCGGCGACATGCCGTTCGACCTGCAGACGCGGCTGCTGCGCGTCCTCGCCGACGGCCAGTTCTACCGCGTCGGCGGCCACAACCCGATGAAGAGCAACGTGCGCGTCATCGCGGCGACGCACCAGGATCTCGAGCAGCGCGTCAAGGCCGGCGGCTTCCGCGAGGATCTCTTCCATCGCCTCAACGTGATCCGCCTGCGCCTGCCGGCGCTGCGCGAGCGGCGCGAGGACATCGCGCCGCTGGCGCGCTTCTTCCTGCAAAAGAGCGCGCGCGAGCTCGGTGTCGAGGGCAAGCGGTTGACCGACACCGCGATCGCGCGGCTGGTCGCGTTCGACTATCCCGGCAACGTCCGCCAGCTCGAGAACATCTGCCACTGGCTGACGGTGATGGCGCCGGCGCAGCTCGTCGCCGCCGAAGACCTGCCGCCCGAGGTGAAGGCACGCGCCGGCGGCCATGGCGCCGGCAACGGTCGAGCGCTGGCCGATGACGGCATCGGCGGCGGCGCGCTGCCGACATCGCCACCCGCGCCGCCGAGCGGCCAGCCCGACACGACGTCCGAGTCCGCGCATCGCGCACCCGCCGAGCGCGCCGACCTCATGCGCCGCGCCGACGCCGGCCCCGACTGGCTCGGCGCGCTCGAGCGGCGCGAGTACATCGCGCCGCTGGCGCGCTTCTTCCTGCAAAAGAGCGCGCGCGAGCTCGGCGTCGAGGGCAAGCGGTTGACCGATGCCGCGATTGCGCGGCTGGTCGCGTTCGAGTATCCCGGCAACGTCCGCCAGCTCGAGAACATCTGCCACTGGCTGACGGTGATGGCGCCGGCGCAGCTCGTCGACGCCGAAGACCTGCCGCCGGAGGTGAAGGCACGCGCCGGCGGCCATGGCGCCGGCAACGGTCGAGCGCTGGCCGATGACGGTATCGGCGGCGGCGGGCTGTCGACATCGCCACCGGCGCCGCCGAGCGGCCAGCCCGACACGACGTCCGAGTCCGCGCATGGCGCGCCCGCCGAGCGCGCCGACCTCATGCGCCGCGCCGACGCCGGCCCCGACTGGCTCGGCGCGCTCGAGCGGCGCGCGCGCGAGCTGCTGATCGCCGGCGAGCCGATGGTCTGGGACACTCTCAGCCGCGAGTTCGAGGCGCAGCTGATCCGCTCGGCGTTGGCGACGACGCGCGGCCGCAGGATCGAGGCGGCGCTCAAGCTCGGCATCGGCCGCAACACGATCACCCGCAAGATCCAGGAGCTCGGGATCGACGACAAGTAGGCGGGTGCCGGCGTCCCGCCCGACGGACGGCGCGACCGCCCGTCCGCATTGGCCGACGAACGTCGTGGCGAACGGCGCTCGCGTGGGCGAGAATCGATCTCACCATGAGCCTACGCCTTTGCCTCCTCTCGGCCGCGCTGGCGGTGGCCGCGTCGCCGGCCTGGTCGGAGAACGAGACCGGCGTGCTGTATCGCTGCCCCGGCAACGACTACAACAATACGATCTCGGCGAGCGACGCCGAGAAGCTCCACTGCAAGCGGGTCGAGAACGCCGCGGTGTCGGTGATTCGCTCGACGAATCCGCCGGCATCGGCCGCGGCGCCGGTATCGGCATCGCGAGTCCCGGTTGCCGAGGTCAAGGAATCGCCCGAGGGCACCGCGATGCGTGTGCGCGCCAGCGACTGGCATCGCCAGCTCGAGACGCGCCTACGCAGCGAGGAGCGCGCGCTCTCGAAGCTCGAAGTCGAGTTCAACGGCGGCGACCCCGATCGGCGCCAGGACGAAACCAACCTGCAGGCCTATCTCGATCGCGTCGCCCGCATGCGCTCGGAGATCGCGCGCAAGCAGATCGACATCGCCGAGCTGCGGCGCGAGCTCGACAAGCTGCCGACCTCGCCGTAGCGGATCGGAACCGGGCCGGGCGCGCCGACGCGCTCGGGGGCGGCTCAGATGTGCAGCCAGGCGAGGACGCCGACGCCGGCGCCGATCGCGCTCAGCGCGTAGACCAGGAACTGCAGCTGGCGGCTTCGGGTCAGGAGCGAGATCGCCGCGATGGCGATCGAGATCTGCAGCGCGGTCGTCGCTTGCGCCCAGCGGTGATGCTGGTGGAGCTGCTCATCGCTGCTCTTGTCCCAGGCGTTTGACTCGGCCTCGAGCTTCTCCGCGTCCTTCTTGATATCTTCCTTCTCGCCCTTGTAGCGCTTGACCTCGTCGGCGTAGAAGGCGCGGCGCGTCTCGGGCGCCAGCTCGACGGCAAGCTCGGCAAGGTTCTGCTTGCTGCTCTTGGCCTGGTAATAGTTCCACTGGTTGGCCGCCTCGGTCTTCTTGATCGCCGCGTTGTTCTTGTAGAGGCCTGCGTTGGCCTGCGTCAGCCCGCCCATGTACGAGAACACGGCACCGACCGTGGCGATGATGGCAGTCGCTACCGCGAGGCGGCCGGCCATCCCGTGCGGCTCGGCCTCGGCCTCGTGTTCGAGGGCGTGGTCGTGCGGCCCGTGGACATGGAATCCGTCTTCTGACATTTCACTCCCCTTCCGGACGTTTCTTGTAGGTGGCAAAGGCGTAGCGGAGCCCGGCCGCCGTTTCGTGCTCCTCGCGCGCGGCGAGCGTGAAGCGCGCCTTGTCCCACGCCGGGAAGAACGTATCGGCGGGGAACTCGGCATCGATCTCGGTCAGCTGCAGCTCGTCAGCGAGCGGCAACGCCAGCGCATAGATCTCGGCGCCGCCGATCACGTGCAGTAGCGCAACGTCGCCGGCCAGCGCGATCGCGTCGGCGAGCGACGGAGCGGTCTCGGCGCCCTCGAGGTGCGCGTTCCGGTCGCGGGTGACGACGATGTTGCGGCGCCCGGGAAGCGCGCGGCCGATCGCCTGCCAGGTCTTCCTGCCCATGACGATCGGCGTGCCGAGCGTGACCTGCTTGAAGTGGCGCAGATCCTCGGGCAGGCGGACGAGCAGGCCGCCGCCGTGGCCGATGCCGCCGTCGCGGGCGACGATTGCGACGAGGCTGACGGCGGGGCGCGGCATGGCGGCGATTGTCGCCCGTTCGGGCCGCTGATAATCCGCTGTGAACTCGAACCGATCGCCCTTGAAACCGCCCTCTGCCACCGACCCCGAATCACTCGCCGCCTGGCGAGTCGCAGCCGCACGGTCCGCTCCCGGCGGCGACCTCGACGCGCTTGCCTGGCATACGCCCGACGGCATCGTCGTCAAGCCGCTCTACACCGCCGCCGACGTCGCCGGATTGCCCGCGACCGATACCTTGCCCGGGCTGCCGCCGTACGTGCGCGGGCCGCAGGCGACGATGTACAGCGTGCGGCCGTGGACCATCCGCCAGTACGCGGGCTTCTCGACCGCCGAGAAATCGAACGAGTTCTATCGCAAGTCGCTCGCCGCCGGCGGCCAGGGCGTCAGCGTCGCCTTCGACCTGGCGACGCATCGCGGCTACGACAGCGACCATCCGCGCGTCGTCGGCGACGTCGGCAAGGCGGGCGTCGCGATCGACTCGGTCGAGGACATGAAGATCCTGTTCGACGGCATCGCGCTCGACAAGGTCAGCGTGTCGATGACCATGAACGGCGCGGTGCTGCCGGTACTCGCGGGCTACATCGTCGCGGCCGAGGAGCAGGGCGTCGCGCAGGACAAGCTTTCAGGGACGATCCAGAACGACATCCTGAAAGAGTTCATGGTGCGCAACACCTATATCTATCCGCCGGCGCCGAGCATGCGCATCGTCGGCGACATCATCGCGTACACGGCATCTCACATGCCGAAGTTCAACTCGATCTCGATCTCCGGCTACCACATCCAGGAGGCGGGGGCGAACCAGACGCTCGAGCTCGCGCTGACGCTCGCC
>DASXIP010000152.1:0-9835 GCA_036497875.1 Caldimonas sp. | reverse complement strand
CCGCTGTCGGACCAGCGCGCGCGCACGCTGGCCGAGGCCGCGGTTCTGCACAATAGCGGCGCCGCCAACGCGCGCCTCGGCGCTGCCGTTCCGGCCCTTCCGAGAGGATCCCGAGCCGATGCCGGCGCTGCCGAACCCCGCGACCGCGACCGAAGCACTGCGCAAGAAGCTGGTTGCCGCAAGGCTCGCGTTGCCTGACCGGCTCGAGCGTTCGGTCCAGCTCCAGGAGAACCTGCGCGCCTGGTTGGTCGGCCGGCGCGAGCGGTCGATCGGCGCCTACTGGCCGATCAAGGGCGAGTTCGATCCACTGCCGGCGCTCTACCGCTGGAGCGAAGGCGCGGTCGACGGCAGCCCGCGGCGGATCGGCCTGCCGGTTGCCGACCGGGCGACCAAGTCGCTGCGGTTCCACGTCTGGTACCCGGGCTGCGAGACCGAGCCCGATGCCTACGACATCCCCAAGCCCAAGGGCACTGACGAGTTTCTGCCCCAGATGCTCGTCGTTCCCTGCCTGGGCTTCGGCCCGGGGGGCGTTCGCCTCGGCTACGGCGGCGGCTTTTTCGACCGCACGCTGCGCGCGCTGACGCCGCGCCCTGTCACCGTCGGCGTCAGCTTCAGGCACGGCTTCCTGCCGCTGTTGCGTGGCTTGCCCGAGGACCTTCCGCTCGACGCGCTGATCACCGAGGACGGCGTCATGTGGCAGCGGCCCTAGCTGCGCCCGACTGCGCCGGCTCCGAAGGGATCAGCGCGTGCCGAGGCGCTTGCAGATCTCGAGCGCGAGCGCCGACTGGTTGAGCGTGTAGAAGTGCAACCCCGGCGCACCGCCGTCGATCAGGCGCTGTGCGAGGCGGGTGACGACGTCGAGGCCGAAGGCGCGGATCGACGCCGCATCGTCCATGAAGCCTTCCATCTTGAGCGCGATCCAGCGCGGGATCTCGATGCCGTCGCGGGCGGCGAACTGCGCTATCCGCGCAAAGTTGTGGAACGGCATCACACCGGGAACGATCGGCACCTCGGCGCCGAGCGCACGCACCTCGTCGACGAAGTGGAAGTAAGCGTCGGGATTGAAGAAGAACTGCGTGATCGCCGAGTCGGCGCCGGCCTTCACCTTGGCCGCGAAGTGCTGCAGGTCGCGCTTCGCGTAGCGCTGCTGCGGGTGGTACTCCGGGTAGGCGGCGACCTCGATGAACCAGTCGTCCCCTTGTGCCTCCCGGATGAAGCCGATCAGCTCGCTTGCGTAGCGGAACTCGCCGGCGGTCGCGGTGCCGCTCGGCAGATCACCGCGCAGCGCGACCAAGCGGCGGATCTTCTGCGCCCGGTAGGTCGCGAGGATCTCGGAGATGCCGTCCCGGGTCGAGCCGACGCACGACAAGTGCGGCGCCGCTTCCTGGCCGAGCGCGGCGATGTCGCTCACGGTCGCGAGTGTCTTGTCGCGCGTCGAGCCGCCGGCGCCGTATGTGACGCTGAAGAACTCGGGCCGGGCGACGGCGAGCTCGGCGACGACCGTCTTCAGCTTTTCGCTGCCCACCGGCGTGTTCGGCGGGAAGAACTCGAAGCTGACCGGCACCGGCACGTCGATCGTCGTCGTCGTCATCGCCGGCCTCGGGCGTGGAGAAAGAACTCGCGATTGCCGTCGCCGCCGTCGATGGCGCTCGCGAACCAGTCGACGACGTCGAGCCCTGCGGTCGTGCAGGCGTCGCGCAGCCGCCGCTCGACGCGGGCGTAGCACGACGCGTCGCGGACGACGCCGCCCTTGCCGATGTCGGCGCGCTGCAGTTCGAACTGCGGCTTGGCGAGCAGCAGCAGTTCGCCGGCGGCAAGCGGCGCGAGCGCCGGCAGGACGAGCGTCAGCGAAGTGAACGAGAGGTCGGCGACGATCAGGTCGAAGCGGGCGCAGGGCAGGGCGCCGGGGTCGAGATGGCGCGCGTTGACGCCCTCGAGCGCCGTTACGCGCGGATCGGCAGCGAGGCGCGGATGGAGCTGGCCATGGCCGACGTCGACGCCGACGACGCGGGCCGCGCCGCGCCTCAGCAGGACGTCGGTGAAGCCGCCGCTGCCCTGGCCGATGTCGAGGCACGGCAGCGCGCGCACGTCGATCGCCGCGCGTGCGAGCGCGCCGTCGAGCTTCAGGCCGCCGCGCGACACGAAGCGAAGCTCGGCGTCGTCGACGACCTCGATCTCGGCCGCTACAGGCAGGTCCTCGCCGGCTTTGCGCGGCACGGCCCAGCCCTGCGCGGCGCGCCAACGAACGCCGCCGCGCGCGATCAGCCGTTGCGCGGCCGACCGGCTCGGCGCGACGCCGCGCTCCACGAGCAACTGGTCGATGCGCATCGCCGTCCTGCGCCCGCCGCTCAGTAGCGGTACGTGTCGGGCTTGTACGGGCCCTGCTTCGGCACGCCGATGTATGCCGCCTGCTCCTCGCTAAGCTCGGTCAGCATCGCGCCGACCTTCTTCAGGTGCAGCCGCGCGACCTTTTCGTCGAGATGCTTGGGCAGCACGTAGACCTTGCCGACCTCGTAGAAGTCGCTGTGTGTGAACAGCTCGATCTGGGCGATCGTCTGGTTGGCGAAGCTCGACGACATGACGAAGCTCGGGTGGCCGGTGCCGCAGCCGAGGTTCACCAGCCGCCCCTTGGCGAGCAGGATGATCCTCTTGCCGTCGGGGAAGATCACGTGATCGACCTGCGGCTTGATCTCTTCCCACTGGTACTTCTCGACCGACGCAATGTCGATCTCGTTGTCGAAGTGGCCGATGTTGCAGACGATCGCCTGGTCTTTCATCGCCGCCATGTGCTCGTAGCGGATCACTCCCTTGTTGCCGGTGCAGGTGACGAAGATGTCGGCCTTGTCCGCGGCGTACTCCATCGTCACGACCTTGTAGCCTTCCATCGCCGCCTGCAGCGCATTGATCGGGTCGATCTCGGTCACCCAGACCTGCGCCGAGAGCGCGCGCAGCGCCTGCGCCGACCCCTTGCCGACGTCGCCATAGCCAGCGACGCACGCGACCTTGCCGGCGATCATCACGTCGGTCGCGCGCTTGATGCCGTCGACCAGCGACTCGCGGCAGCCGTAGAGGTTGTCGAACTTGCTCTTGGTGACCGAGTCGTTGACGTTGATGGCGCGAAAGAGGAGCGTCCCCTTGACGCTCATCTCCTTCAGCCGGTGCACGCCGGTGGTCGTCTCCTCGGTCACACCGATGATCTCCGCCGCCTTGCGCGAATACCAGTTCGGGTCCTCGGCAAGCCTGGCCCTGATGCTCGCGAACAGGCGCGTCTCTTCCTCGCTCGTCGGCTTCGCGAGCACGCTCTGGTCGTGCTCGGCGCGCTTGCCGAGGTGCATCAGCAGCGTCGCGTCGCCGCCGTCGTCGAGGATCATGTTCGGGCCTTCGCCCTTGGCGCCCTTGGCGCCGAACTCGAAGATGCGGTGCGTGTAGTCCCAGTAGTCGGCGAGCGACTCGCCCTTGTAGGCATAGACCGGCGTTCCGGCGGCGGCCAGCGCCGCTGCAGCGTGGTCCTGTGTCGAGAAGATGTTGCACGAGGCCCAGCGCACGTCGGCGCCGAGCGCTTGCAACGTCTCGACCAGCACCGCCGTCTGAATCGTCATGTGGAGGCTGCCAGCGATGCGCGCGCCCTTGAGCGGCCGCGTCTTCGCGAACTCCTCGCGGATCGCCATGAGGCCGGGCATCTCGGTCTCGGCGATCCTGATTTCCTTGCGGCCCCACGCGGCGAGCGCGAGGTCGGCGACGATGTGGGGCGCCGCGGCGTGCGGCTTGAGGACGGCATTCATGTCAGTAGCTCCAAGGTCGACGGCGGGACCCGCGCGGCGGTGTCGACAGGGAGGCCAAGCTCACCCACGAGGAACCATCGTGCGGGTGAGCGCGGTTGCAATTCGGGCATTTCCGAGCCTGGGACGCGACCGCCTGGCCCCGCCTTGCAACGCTCCTCGGAAAGCGTCGCAATTCTAGCGCGGCGCAGCTGCCCGTGCGTCCTCGACTCTTATCATGATCGCGTGATTCCGCCTTTCGTCGAGCCGTGGTCGCGCTGCGACCCGCAGCTCCTGCGCGGCGTCGTCGGCGTCCTGACCGACATCGACGACACGCTGACGACCGAAGGCGCGATCCCGATCGGCGTCGTCGCCGCGCTCGCGGCGTTGCGCGAGGCGGCGCTGCCGGTGATCGCTGTCACCGGGCGACCGATGGGCTGGAGCCGGCCGATCGCGCTCGACACTCCGCTCGCCGCGGTGGTCGCCGAGAACGGCGGCGTCGCGCTTGTCCGCGACGGCGCAGGCGTCCGCGTCGACTACGCTGACCCCGAGCCGGTCCGCGCCGCCAACGCGGTCCGCCTGCGCCAGGTCGCCGAGCGCATCGTCGCCGAGGTCCCCGGCGCGACGCTCGCCCGCGACAGCGCCGGGCGCGTCACCGATATCGCGATCGACCATGGCGAGTTCGTACACCTCGGGCCGGCGCAGATCGACGCGGTCGTCGCGCGGATGCGCGCCGAGGGCATGCACGCGACGGTCAGCTCGATCCACGTCAACGGCTGGTTCGGCCGCCACACCAAGTTGAGCGGCGCGACCTGGATCGTCGCCCGCGCCCTCGGCCGCGACCTCGACGCCGAGCGTTCGCGCTGGCTCTACGTCGGCGACTCGACCAACGACGAGCCGATGTTCGCAGCGTTCCCGCTCTCGGTCGGCGTCGCTAACATCGTCGCGTTCGCCGACCGCCTGCAGCGCTGGCCGAGGTACGTGACGTCGCTCGAGCGCGGCCGCGGCTTCGTCGAGGTGGCCGAGGCGCTGCTCGCGTCGCGCGGCCGATGAGCGGCGCAACCGAGAACCGATCTGCCGCAAGGAGGCGATCCATGATGACCGAACGCCAGCGCGACTTCCGGCGCCAATACATCGCCCAGATCAGCCCCTGGTACAACGGCCTCGTCCACGTCGGCGTCATGTACGCGGCGGGGATCGCGGTGATCTGGTGGTGCGTGAGCCGGATGCACGGCGCGAGCTGGGAATGGCTGCTCGTCGTCCCGGTCGCCATCGCCGGCAATTTCGCCGAGTGGGCGATGCACAAGTACGTGATGCACCGCCTGATCGACGTCTTCGCGCTGCGCGCGATCTACGACCGCCACACGCGCCAGCACCACCAGTACTTCACCGACAACGATCCGACGATCCACACGGTGCAGGAGTTCCGGATCGTCTTCTTCCCCTGGCGCGTGCTGATGGTCCTCGCCGTCGGCGGCGGCCTGCTGGCGTGGCTGGCAGCGCAGCTGATCGATGCCAACGCCGGCTACGTCGTGTTCGTGACGATGATCGGCCATTACATGGTCTACGAGACGTTCCACTTCTGTTGCCACGTGCCGGAGAACGCGTTCGTGCGCCGCTTGCCGCTGGTCAACACGATCCGCCGCCATCACGCCGCGCACCACAACATGGGGATCATGATGCATTGCAATATGAACCTCACGCTGCCGGTCGCCGATTGGGCGATGAAGACGAGCGACCTCACGCGCGGCCTCGTCGGCCATCTCTTCAACGGCTACGGCGAAGAGCACGTCAAGAGCGAGCTGAAGCCGGTGATGGCGCGCTTTCGCACCGCCGAGACGCAAGCGGAGCGCTGCACCCTCGACGGCCCGCGACTGAACGACGACGAGCTGAGCGCGCTCGGCCGCGCCGTCGGCCAGCCCTGACGCAGCGCCGGGTCAGAGCTCGAGAAACTCCGCCAGCCGCTCGAGCTCGGCGGCGAGCTCGCGCCGGAACGCTGGCTCGCGCGGCACGCCGTTCGCATAGCCCGACGCGACGCGCAGCCGGCCGTTGACCACCGACGCGTTGGCCCAGCCGACGACCTTGTCGCGCCAGAGCAGCGGCAACGCGTAGTAGCCGAGCTTTCGTTTCGGCGCCGGCGTGTACGCCTCGAAGCGGTAGGTCCAGCCCCAGAACAGCGCGAAGCGGCGCCGGTCCCAGACGATCGGGTCGAACGGCGCGAGCAGGCGAACGTGCTCGTCAGGCGCGTGGCGCGACGAGCGCGGGTTCTCGTCCGCAGGCCAATGCCAGGTGACGTTGTCGATGCGGACGCTTCCGAGTCGCTCGCGAAGCGCGCCGAGCGCGTGCCGAGTCTCGTCGCCGAGGTGCGGCGCGCCGTAGCCGAGCAGGCGTGCGAGGTAGACCAGGCTCGATCCCGGCAGCGGCGCGTACTTGGCGACGACGAGGTCGAGCAGCGCCGCGGCGCGCGCGCCGCGCGCCGCGGGCGAATCGTCAGCAGGTGGGTGTTCGACCGCCTCGTAGATGCGCGTGCCGCTCTCGCGCCGGCGCACGCGCAGCAGCCCGCGATAGTGCATGGCGTCGAGCAGGTGCGTCGTCGCATTGCTCGAGCCGCCCCAATAGTTGGTGACGCGGCCGTGGGCGAAGTGCGCCTCGACCGCGCGCGGGTGGGTCGGCCCGCGGGCGCGGATGAAGGCGAGCACCTCGGCCGCCTTCTTCGCGGTCGCCGCGTCCCAGCCGCGCCTGGGCGTTCGCGGGTGCAGGAGCGCGAGGTGGCGGCGCGGCAGGAAGCCGTAGTTGACGAACGCGTCCTCGTCGATGCGTAGACGCGAGTAGCGACGCTCGAGGTCGCCGGCGTGGTAGCCGGCAACGCGATGGCGCAGGATCAGGTCCTGCGCCCGCGCCGGCGCGCGGATCGGATCGGCCTGGACGAAGCCGAGCCTGTCGATTGCCCGCGCCAGCGTCGTCGGCTTGAACAGCGTGCGGGCGACGGCGTGGCGGCGCAGGTCGTCGAGCGTCGGTCCTTTCGGCATGGTGAGGCCGATGATGCCGCGCAAGACCCGCAAGCGCGCGCGATTGCGGGCGCTACAGTCGGACGACGGAGACGACCATGGCCTCGGTGCGAGACGACTCCCCTGCCGACGGCGACCTCGCCGCACGCCTCGCGCGCTGCTACACCGGCGTCGTCTATGACGTCCTGCGCGAGCGCGGCGTCGTCCAGTGCGTGCTGCCCTCGTCGATCGTCGCGCTCGACCGCGCAATGGTCGCCGCCGGACCGGTCTTCACCGTCCGCGGCCGGCCCGACGCGAGCGCATCGCCGCACGAGACACTGCTGCGCTGGACCGAGCTGCTGTCGCGCGCGCCGCGCGGGCACGTCGTCATGGTCCAGGGCAATGACGGCGAGCGCGCGTTGATGGGCGAGCTCTCGGCCGAGACCTTGCAGGTGCGCGGCGTGCGCGGCTACATCGTCGACGGCGGCTGCCGTGACACCGCGTTCATCCGCAAGATCGGCTTTCCCGTGTTCTGCGACAAGGCGACGCCGCGCGACATCGTCGGCGCGTGGCTGCCGGTCGCGTACGGCGAGCCGATCAGCTACGGCCAGGTCGTCGTTAGCGCCGGCGACCACGTGCTCGCCGACTGCGACGGCGTCGTCGTCGTTCCCGGCGCAATTGCTGCCGAGGTGATCGCTGCGGCCGAAGACGCAATGCGCACCGAGGACAAGGTGCGCGCGGCGATCCTGTCAGGGGTCGATCCGCAGCAGGCGTATCTAGACCACGGCAAGTTCTAGGCCTACAGGCCCGCTGCCGCACGCAGCATATTCGCCTTGTCGGTACGTTCCCAGCTGAACTCGGGCTCGTCGCGGCCGAAGTGGCCGTACGCGGCGGTCTTCTGGTAGATCGGCCGCAGCAGGTCGAGCATCTGGATGATTCCCTTCGGCCGCAGGTCGAAGTGCTCGTGGACGAGCTTCTCGATCTCGTGGTCGGGGATCTTGCCCGTGCCCTCGGTGTAGATCGTCACGTTCATCGGTCGAGCGACGCCGATCGCGTACGCGACCTGGATCTGGCACTGCCGCGCGATGCCGGCGGCGACGATGTTCTTGGCGACGTAGCGCGCCGCGTACGCGGCCGAGCGGTCGACCTTCGACGGGTCCTTGCCGGAGAACGCGCCGCCGCCGTGCGGGCAGGCACCGCCGTAGGTGTCGACGATGATCTTGCGCCCGGTGAGGCCGCAGTCGCCCTGCGGGCCGCCGGTGACGAAGCGGCCGGTCGGGTTGATCAGGTACTTGGTCTCCTTCAGCCACTCCTTGGGCAGCACCGGCTTGATGATCTCCTCGATCACGGCCTCGATGAACGAGCTCTTCATCTTGGTTGGCGTCTCGCTCTGGCTCGGGTCGTGCTGGCTCGACAGGACGACGGTGTCGATCGAGTGCGGCTTGCCGTCGACGTAGCGCATCGTCACCTGGCTCTTCGCGTCCGGCCGCAGGTACGGCATGCGGCCGTCCTTTCGCAGCATCGCCTGGCGCTCGACGAGGCGGTGCGCGTAGTAGATCGGCGCCGGCATCAGGTCGGGCGTCTCGTCGCAGGCGTAGCCGAACATCAGGCCCTGGTCGCCGGCACCGGTGTTGAGGTGGTCGTCGCTCGCGTGGTCGACGCCCTGGGCGATGTCGTTGCTCTGCTTGTCGTAGGCGACGAGGACGGCGCAGCCCTTGTAGTCGATGCCGTATTCGGTGTTGTCGTAGCCGATCCGCTTGATCGTGTCGCGCGCGACCTGGATGTAGTCGACGTGCGCATTGGTCGTGATCTCGCCGGCGAGGACGACGAGGCCGGTATTGCACAGCGTCTCGGCGGCGACGCGCGAACGCGGATCCACGGCGAAGATCGCGTCGAGGATCGCGTCGGAGATCTGGTCGGCGACCTTGTCCGGGTGGCCCTCGGAGACCGATTCGGAAGTGAAGAGGAAATCGTTCGACACGCTGTGCGCTCCAGTGCTTGAGAATTCGTCGGGCCCGCGGGGAACCTTCGCGTCTGCCGGCCTGGGCTCTGGAGGAGCGGCGAACGCTTTAGCGGAGTTCTTTCGCGTCGCCCAGCAAGTTGTTCAGTAACTCGGCGACCCCGCGATTATAGGAAGTCGTCGTGCCTTGCGCGGAGAGCCCTTGTCGTCGGCCGCGGATACTCGCCATGGCGCGTGTCGCGCACGGCGGCCCACAGGCCGCACGGACATCGGCAAGGAGAGGGCGTGGGGGCGCGGATCGGGTTGGCCGTCTTGTGGCTGTTGCACTGGTTGCCGCTCGGCGCCCAGGCCGCTCTCGGCAGCCTCGTCGGGCGCCTCGGCTATCGGCTCGTCTCCTCGCGCCGCAAGGTGGCTCTGCGCAATCTCGAGCTGTGCTTCCCCGAGCTCGCCGACGCCGAGCGCGAGCGCTTGGCCAAGGAACACTTCCGTTGGCTCGGTCGCAGCCTCCTCGAGCGCGGCCTCCTTTGGTACGCGTCGCCGGCACGCCTGCGCCGGCTGATCCATGTCGAGGGCGACGTCCACCTTGCCGAGCAGAGCGCAAAGCCGGTGATGTGGCTGGCGCCGCACTTCATGGCGCTCGACGTCGCCGGCGCCTCGGTGCTGCTGTTCCAGAAGAGGAAAGGCATCTCGATCTACCAGCGCCAGAGCAACGCGGTCCTCGATCGGGCGATGCGACGCGGGCGGCTGCGCTTCGGCAACGCCGAGATCTTCGAGCGCGACGACGCCGGCCGCGCGCTCTTGCGCGCGATCCGGCGCGGCGACGGCTTCTTCAACCTGCCCGACATGGACTTCGGCACCCGCGACGCCGCGTTCGTGCCGTTCTTCGGCATCGAGGCGACGACGCTGCTCGCGCCGTCGCGGATGGCGCGGGCGCTCGACATGGTCGTGCAGCCCGTCGTCGCCGAGATCCTGCCCGGAGGCGCCGGCTATCGCGTCCGCTACGAAGCGCCGTGGGCCGACTTTCCGAGCAACGATGCGGTCGCCGACAGCGCGCGCATGAACCGCTGGATCGAGAGCGAGATCCGTCGCAACCCGGCGCAGTACCTGTGGGTGCACCGTCGCTTCAAGAC
>DASXIP010000151.1:0-2943 GCA_036497875.1 Caldimonas sp. | reverse complement strand
GCCGACGCCTGTCCCGGCACGCTCCGCCCAGGCGAGAAGCTGCTCGCGCGCGGCGGCGCGGAAGGTGTCGGCGGCTGCGAGAAGGACGTTTTGCTGGGAGTCGAGCAGATGCCGCGCGAGCTTCCCGATGCTGGTCGTCTTGCCGGCGCCGTTGACGCCGACCACCATGATCACGGTCGGCGTGTACTCGCCCACGACAAGCGGTCGCTCGAGGGGTTGCAGCAGCTCTTCGACGATCGTCGCGAGCAGCCGCCGAGCGGCCGCTGCATCGCGCACGTGGGTGCGGGTGACACGGGCTTGGAGCTGCCCGAGCAGATAGAGAGTCGCGTCGGCGCCGGCGTCGGCCTGCAGGAGCGCCACCTCGAGGTCCTCGTAAAGCGCATCGCCGATCTCGGCGCCGACGAACGCGCTCGCAATCGTCGAGCCGGTGCGCTGCAGGCCAGTCTTCAGCTTGGCGAGCCAACCGGCGCGTTCGGCGACGCTCTCTTCGCCCGGCGCCGGTGTCATCGCTGCCGACGGCGGCGCAGATGCAAGGGCGGACGCGGACGCGTCTTCGGTCGGCTTCTTGCCGAAGAAGAGCTCGCCAACATCGGCGTTCAGCCAACCGAGCGGGCTGTGCTGGCGATCGTCCTCGGACGACGGCCCGGCCGCCGTAGCGGCCGCTGCGTTTGCCGTGCGTGAATCCTTCGCGGAGGGCTCGGCCGATGTCGGCGCAGGGGCGCCGGGAGGCGGCTTTTTCTTGAAGAAGCTGAACATCGAAAGGCCAGTCGTGCCGGTGCAGGAAAGAGCGCCCGCAGACGGGGCAAGGTCGACGCCGGGCGACCGATCGTGGCGAGTCGGCTCGCTATACTTCTGGGTTCAGGCGCTTTAGCTCAGTCGGTTAGAGCGACGGAATCATAATCCGCAGGTCCGGGGTTCGAGTCCCTGAAGCGCCACCAGATTGCCGTCGCAGCTGCCGCGCCGTCCTTGCCCCGGCTCGCGATGCCGGCCCGCCCCGCATGATCCGAACCGCCGCCGCATTCCTCGTCGCTGCCTGCATCGTCGCCCCCGCGACGGCTCAGGTGCAGCGCACATTCCCGCAGAACGCGCTGCGTGGCGCTCTCGTCGTCGGCGTCGCGCCCGACATCCTGCTCAACGGCGAGCGAGCCCGCCTCGCGCCGGGCTCGCGCATCCGCGACGCCAACAACATGGTCGCCGTGCCGAGCGCCCTCGTCGGCGGGCCGTATCTCGTCCACTACACGCTCGACGCCGGCGGCCTCGTCAAGGACGTCTGGATCCTCCGCCCCGACGAGGCCGCGGTGCAGCCGTGGCCGACCACGCTCCAGGACGCGCAGGCCTGGAGCTTCGATCCGATCGGCCAGGTCTGGACAAAGCCATGAGCGAGGGCGTTCGCGCCAGGCCGCGGGTCTTCATCAAGACCTTCGGCTGCCAGATGAACGTCTACGACTCGGACAAGATGGCCGACGTCCTGCGCGCGGCGGCCGGATTCGAGCCGACCGCCAATGTCGACGACGCCGACCTGATCCTCTTCAACACCTGCTCGGTGCGCGAGAAAGCGCAGGAGAAGGTGTTCAGCGATCTCGGCCGCGTCAAGCACCTGAAGGCACGCGGCGCGCTGATCGGCGTCGGCGGCTGTGTCGCCAGCCAGGAAGGCGCGGCAATCGTCGAGCGCGCGCCGTACGTCGATCTCGTGTTCGGGCCGCAGACGCTGCACCGCCTGCCCGAGATGCTGGCGCGCCGACAGAGCGAAGGCCGGCCCCAGGTCGACATCCGCTTTCCCGAGATCGAAAAGTTCGACCACCTGCCGCCGGCGCGCGTCGAGGGGCCGACGGCGTTCGTCTCGATCATGGAGGGCTGCTCGAAGTACTGCTCGTACTGCGTCGTCCCCTACACGCGCGGCGAGGAGATTTCGCGCCCGCTCGACGACGTCCTGGTCGAGATCGCCGGTCTTGTCGACCAGGGCGTCCGCGAAGTGACGCTGCTCGGCCAGAACGTCAACGCATACCGCGGCGCGATGGGCTCGGGCGGCGAGATCGCCGACTTCGCGACCCTGATCGAGCACGTCGCCGAAATCCCGGGCATCGAGCGGATCCGCTACACGACGAGCCACCCGAAGGAATTCACGCAGCGCCTGATCGACGCCTATGGCCGCACGCCCAAGCTCGTCGATCACGTTCACCTGCCGGTCCAGCACGGCAGCGACCGCATCCTCGCCGCGATGAAGCGCGGCTACACGGCGCTCGAATACAAGAGCACGGTGCGCAGGCTTCGCGCGGTGCGGCCGCAGATCTCGATCTCGAGCGACTTCATCGTCGGCTTTCCGGGCGAGACCGCGGACGACTTCGAGCGGGCGATGGCACTGATCGAAGAGGTCGGCTTCGACCACAGCTTCAGCTTCCTGTTCAGCGCTCGTCCCGGAACTCCGGCAGCCGC
Organism: Caldimonas sp.; assembly: GCA_036497875.1. Lineage (GTDB taxonomy): Bacteria > Pseudomonadota > Gammaproteobacteria > Burkholderiales > Burkholderiaceae_C > Schlegelella_A. Next base: position 510 of record DASXIP010000151.1, on the reverse strand, counting down.
GCTCGCCGACGGGACGCCGCTCGCCGAAAAACAGGCGCGCCTGGCGCGGCTGCAGGCGCTGCTCGAGGCGCAAGGAGACGCCATCAGCCGGTCGCGCGTCGGCACCGTCCAGCGCCTGTTGCTGGAAGGCGCGTCGCGCAAGGACAGCAGCGAACTGATGGGGCGCACGTCGTGCAACCGCGTCGTCAACCTTGCCGCGGCGGACCGGCGCGCCGGCGACTTCGTCGACGTGCGGATCCGCGAAGCCCGCGGCCACACCCTGCGCGGCGAGGTCGTCGCCTGACCGTCAGCGCCAGCGGCCGTGGCCGGTCAGCGACCGCGAAATCCCGCCCACCAGAGCGCCGCGGCGCAGGCCAGCACCATCGCCGCGTACGTCGCCATCTGGCCATCGTGCGCGAAGATCACGAGACCGGCAACCGCGGCGGTCGCCGCCGCCCCGCTCGCCCACGCCCACAGACGCAGGCCGCCGACCGCGGCGAGCTCGCGCCGCCAGATCAGCTTCGTCGCCGC
>DASXIP010000150.1:0-2526 GCA_036497875.1 Caldimonas sp. | reverse complement strand
CCACGGCGATGCCGCTGCCGCCGAGGCGGCGTTCGCGCGCGCCGCAACTCGCATCGCGCTCGATCTCGTCAACCAGCGCGTCGCGCCGGTGTCGCTCGAGCCGCGCAGCGTCGTCGCGTCGTTCGATCGCGCGAGCGGTGTGCTGACGGTGCGCATCAGCAACCAGATGCCGACCGCGGTCGCAGCGGGTCTCGCCGGCGCGCTGCCCGGCCTGGCGCAGGACGAGGTGCATGTCCTCGTCGGCGACGTCGGTGGCGGCTTCGGCATGAAGACGGGTGCGTATCCTGAGGACATCGTGGCGGTGTACGCGGCGCGCGCGCTCGGCCGCCCGGTGCACTGGCAGGCCGACCGCAGCGAGGAGTTCCTGTCGGCATCGCACGGCAGGGACCTCACGAGCCACGCCGAACTCGCGCTCGACGCCGACGGCAAGGCGCTGGCGCTGCGCGTTCGCTCGCGCGCCAACGTCGGCGCCTACGCGACGCCGGCAGGGATCGCGATCCAACTCATGATCGGCCCCTGGGTCTCGACCAGCATCTACGACATCCAGGTGATCGATTTTCACCTGCAGGCGGTGCTGACGAACACGATGTCGACTGGCCCCTACCGCGGTGCCGGCCTACCCGAGGCGATCTACATCATCGAGCGGCTGTTCGACGCCGCCGCGCGCGAGATGAAGCTCGATCCGGCCGAGCTGCGCCGCCGGAACATGATCCGGCCAGAGCAGATGCCGTACCGCAACGCCATGGCTCAGACCTACGACTGCGGAGCCTTCGAGAAGATCCTCGACCAGGGGCTCGCGCTCGCCGACTGGAACGGCTTCACGGCGCGACGCGAGGAATCGCAGCGGCGCGGCAAGCTGCGCGGGCGCGGCATCGCGACCTTCCTCGAATGGACCGGCGGCAACGCGTTCGAGGAGAAGGTGAGCATCGACGTCACCGCCGACGGCGTGATCGAGATCTTCTCGGCGACGCAGGCGATGGGGCAGGGCATCGCGACCAGCTACGCGCAGCTCGCGGTCGACGTCTTCGGCGTCGCGATCGAGAAGATCCGCATCGTCCAGGGCGACACCCGGCGCGGCAACGGCTTCGGCAGCGCCGGCTCGCGCTCGCTCTTCACCGGCGGCTCTGCCGTGCGCGTCGCGGCCGAAAAGACGGTCGAGCACGCGAATGCGCTCGCCGGCGAGGCGCTCGAGGCGGCGGCGGGCGACATCGAATATCGCGCCGGGCGCTTCTCGATCGTCGGCACCGACGTCGGCATCGACCTGTTCGCGCTCGCCGGCAGGCAGCAGGGCAGTCGCATCCACCTCGACGCGGCGACGACCGTCGGCGGCGCGACGTGGCCGAACGCCTGCCACGTCTGCGAGGTCGAGATCGATCCCGGCACCGGCGACGTCCGCGTCGCCGCCTATGCGTCGGTCAACGACATCGGCCGCGTCGTCAGCCCGACGATCGCGCGCGGCCAGGTCGAGGGCGGCGCAGTGCAGGGGCTCGGGCAGGCGCTCGGCGAGCAGATCGTCTACGACCCGGAGAGCCACCAGCTCCTCACCGGCAGCTTCATGGACTATGCGGTGCCGCGCGCCGACTTCGGCGCTGCGTTTCGGACCGAGTTCGACACCACGGTGCCGACCGCGCTCAACCCGCTCGGCGTCAAAGGCGTCGGCGAGCTCGGCACGATCGGCGCGACGCCGGCGGCGATCAACGCGATCGTCGACGCGCTCGACCACGCCGGCCTCGGCCGCGCTGCCGAACGGATCGCGATGCCGGCGACGCCGGAGCGCGTCTGGCGGGCGCTCGGCGGCGACCCGGCGCGCGCCTGACTCAGGTTGGATCGGGAACGAACGACGGGAACGCGTCGGGCTGGCGCGGGATCGGCCGCGGCCGCTGGATGACGCCGCTCGCGAGCAGGTTCTGGTAGCTGTCGTAGCGGATCTGAACGATCTCGCTCGGCGACGACGTCGCCCGCTCGAAGGCGGTCTGCGTGGTTGGTGAATATTCGCGTTCGCCGTGTCCGGTGCCGAGCTTGCGATCGTCGCGTTGTGCGAGCTCGGAGCGCGGACGGCGCGCTTCCGGCTCGTTCGGCGCCGCTGCATCGGCTGCCGCGCCCGACGGTGCCGATTTCGCGGATTCCTGCATCCGGCCGGCCGCCTCGCCGTCCTTGGCGAGCGGCGGCGCCGGCTGGAACCAGTTGCCGCTCGTTTCCGCGACGCGCTCGCGAAACACCGCCGCACCGATGACGCCGACGTTGTCGGGGCGGCCGGTCCGCGCCGCATACGAGTCGGGCAGGGCGGTGAAGTAGAACGCTGCGGCTTCCGAGTAGCTCTTTCGCCAGCCCGTGATCTCGGCGGTCTGGTACGGGCCGAGGACGTAGCCGGTCTGGCCGACCGCGGCGGTCTCGCCGCTCACCGCATTGACGCCGTCGACCGAGAGGACGACGAGGACGCGAGCCGACGAACGGTTGCTGAGGCGGACCGCATAACGGTCGCCGGGGCGGCCGGCGACGTAGCTGCTGCCGCGCTGGCGCCACGTC
>DASXIP010000149.1:0-3206 GCA_036497875.1 Caldimonas sp. | reverse complement strand
AGCAGCCCTCCTCCAGCGCACGTTGGCCAACTGCGGCTCTGGCTGCTCGGTCTGGCCGCGATCCTCCTCGCGGTCGCGAGCAGCATCGCCGGCGCGGCAGGGCCGATCACGCCGATCCGGGTGATCGATCAGGCAGTGTCGGTCGTCAGCAGCGACGGGCGCTTTCGCGCCGACGACTCCGCGCGGGTGGTCAAGCTGCCCGACGACTGGGCCGTGTCGCACCCCGGCTACGCCGGCACCGTGTGGTATCGCGCCAGCTTTCGTCTGACCGACAGCCTCGGCAGCGACGAGCTGCTGGCGGTCTACATCGAGCGGGCGTGCAGCAATGTGCAGGTGCATCTCAACGGTGCGCTGATCTTCAGCGGCGGCCGCATGGTCGATCCGGTGACGCGCAACTGCTCGCGGCCCCAGCTGGTCACCTTGCCGCCGGCGCTGCTGCACTCGGGCGACAACATCCTCGATCTTCGCGTCCTCGGCCACCCGCTCGAGCGCGTCGCCTCGCGCCACGCCGCCGGCGGCCTCTCGGCACTCGAGATCGGCCCCCAGTCCTCGCTGGTCGCCGCCCATGCGGAGCGGCTGTTCTGGGGCGTCAGCTGGGTCGAGATCAGCGGCCTGATCCTGATCGGCGTCGGCTGCGTCCTGATCGCGGTCGGCTGGCTCAACCGCAGGGAGGTCTACTTCACCTATCTCGGCGTGCTCTGTCTCGGCTGGGTCGTGATGTCGCTCGGCTCTTCGGCGCGCGACATGCCGTGGAGCAACGACGTCACCGAGTTCATGCTGTGCTCGTTCTGGGCCGTCCTGCTCGCGCTCGCGGTGCAGTTCTTCCTCAGCTTCGCGGGCCTCCGATCGCGGGTGATCGAGAACATCGCGGCGCTGCAGTGGGTCGCCCTGCCGACCTCGCTGATCCTCGCCGGCCCGGAGCATCTCTTCGCGATGGCGCTGTTCTGGTACTTCCTGCTCGCCCTCGAGCTCACCGGCGTGATGGGGATCTACCTCGCCGTGACGCGCCGCCAGCGGGTGCAGGACTTCGGCCCGATGCTGCTCACCGTGGCAGGCGGCGTGCTCGCGCTCATCGCCGAGCTCGCTGTGCAGAGCGGTGCGATCGAAATGCCGCCGTTCTCGATCCTGGCCATCGTCGTGCCTCTGCTGCTGGGCGGCGTCGGCACACGGCTCTTCCTGATGTTCGCGCACGCGCTGCACGCAACCGAGGAAGATCGAAACCGCGTCGCCCGCGAGCTGAAGACGCTGACCGCCGAGTTCGACGTCCGCGTCGAGACGATGACCGCGCTGCGCGTCGAGCAGTTCACCGAGCGCGAGCGCAAGCGGATCGCGTCCGACCTCCATGACGACCTCGGCGCCAAGCTGCTGACCATCGTCCACACCGCCGACCCGACGCGCGTGCCGCAGCTCGCCCGCGAGGCGCTCGAGGAGATGCGGCTTTCGGTACGCGGGCTGGCGGGGCGCCCGGTGCGTCTCGACGACGCCCTCGCCAACTGGCGCGCCGAGACGATGGTGCGCCTCGGCCAGGCGAAGATCGAGGCGCTCTGGGAAAACGCCGCCGAGGTCGAGCCGCACATGCTGCCGGCGCGCCTGTTCATGCAATTGACGCGCGTCCTCCGCGAGGCCGTGAGCAACGTCATCAAGCACAGCGAGGCGAGCCGCTGCGAGGTGCGCTGCGCCGTCGAGGAAGCCGCCCTGATCCTCACCGTCCGCGACAACGGCCGCGGCATCGCCGCCGACCTGCACCGCGGCCAGGGCATGTCGAGCATGAAGCGGCGGGCCAAGAGGATGAACGGCCAGTGCCTGGTCGAATCGCGGCCCGGGTACGGGGTCGTGATATCGCTCACGGTACCCCTCTGAGTTCGCGGCTCCGAGGCGCGGCGCTTGCTACGATCTGCCGTGACGGAGGGTTCACCATGACCAACATCCTGCTGTTGGAAGACGTTCCAGAAGCCAGCCAGTGGCTCAAGGTGCAGGCATCGGAGGTCTTCAAGGAGCCTTTCTTCTTCGAGACCTCGCGCGTGAGCGCGGCGCTCGCCGTGATCGCCAAGGAGCAGATCGACGTCGCCCTGATCGACCTCGGCCTGCCCGACGGCTCGGGAGTCGACGTCGTCGCCGCCCTGCGCGAGGCACAGCCGAAGGCGCAGGCCGTCGTGGTCACCATCCACGACGACGACGACCATCTGTTCCCGGCCCTGCAGGCGGGTGCGTTCGGCTATGTCCTGAAGGACAACTCGGAGGCCGTGATCGTCGACCAGTTCCGGCGCATGAGCCAGGGCGAGCCGCCGCTGTCGCCGGCGATCGCGCGGCGCGTCATGGCGCACTTCGCGTCGCGTTCCTCGCAGCGCGAGCGGCGCAACGTTCCCCACGTCGTCCTCACCGACCGCGAGAACGAGGTGCTGCTGCGCGTCGCCAAGGGGTTCACGCTGCCCGAGATCGCGGTCCAGCTCAACCTGTCGCGCCACACGATCTCGGACTACGTCAAGCAGATCTACCGCAAGCTCAACGTCAGCTCGCGCGCCGAGGCGGCCCTGGAGGCGCAGCGGCTCGGGCTGTTCGGGCGCGGCCGCCGCGCCCAGGCGAGCCCGTCCTCCTAGGCCCAAGGCGACCCGACACCGGCCTCCCGGAGCCCCGCGAGTGCGGGGGCGGCAAGCGCTCGATCGCGAAAACACGGTAGAACGGCGGCTGCGTCCGCGAAGACGGTCGCGCTCTTGCCCTCACCCGGGCCGCCACACGGCTCTGCAGATGTTCGACGATCCCCACAAGAGAACCTTCTTCAGCGCACCGCAATCGGTGCAGTCGCTGATCGCGGCGTTCCTCGAGCCGGGAATCACGGTCCTTACCTTCGTCGTCGCGACGCTTCTCTGGGACCCGCCCATCGCCCGCCCGGAGCTGATGCTTTGCCTGCTCGTCTTCGCGCTCACGTTCCCGGGCCGCGACCGCTTCCGCGAGCCACTGCTCGGCGCCGCGGTCGACATTGCGTCGTCCTGGATCGTTCTGCTCGCGATCCTCGCGCTCTGCGGCTTCGCGACGGGCGGCTTCCTGACGAGGAACCTCGACGACGAGTTCTTCAAGCGCCAAGTCCTCCTCGCCTGGGCGATCGCGACGCCGGTGCTGCAATGGCTCGCGACGTGGCTCGGGCGCACGGTCATCAGGCGCCGGGAGGCGCGGCGGGCCTCGCGCCGGACAGCAGTCGTCGTCGGCGC
>DASXIP010000148.1:0-7504 GCA_036497875.1 Caldimonas sp. | reverse complement strand
CGCGAAAGGACGTGCTGGCGGCTGCTCACTCGGCTCTCCCGCGATGCTTCAGGTACCACTGGCGGAACGTCGACGGCGGCGACGCCGGCACCTCGCGCTGCCGGCCCCAGGCGTTGAACGGGTTGTAGACGAGCGCCCGCGGCAGCTTCTCGATCCCTGTCGCGGCCGCCTCGACGGCGGCGCGGTAGAGACGCGGGCTCGACAGCACCTTGCCGGCAAGTCGCATCGCCTCTTTCTTGACCATCGGCAGCTGATGGCGCTCGGCGATGATCTGCCGCCACTTGTAGATCTGCTCGTGGATGTTGATCTTCACCGGGCAGACGCTCGTGCAGCTGCCGTTCAGCGTCGACGCGAACGGCAGCGAGCTGTACTTGCGCAGGTTGAAGGTCGGATCGATGATCACGCCGATCGGCCCCGAATACGTCGAGCCGTAGCTGAGGCCACCGCTCCTGCGGTAGACCGGGCAGGTGTTCATGCAGGCGCCGCAGCGAATGCACTTCAGCGAATACCAGAAGTCGTCCATGCCGAGCCGCTCGGAGCGGCCGTTGTCGACGAGGACGACATGCAACTCGGTGCCCGGGCGCGGCGCGCGGAAGTGCGACGTGATCTGGGTGATCGGCGAGCCGAGCGCGCTGCGCGACAGCATGCGCACGAAGACGCCGAGATGCTCGATCCGCGGCAGCAGCTTCTCGATGCCGATCGAAGCGATGTGCAGGATCGGCACATTGGCACCGAGGTCGGCGTTGCCTTCGTTGGTGCAGACGACGAAACTGCCGGTCTCGGCGATGGCGAAGTTGGCGCCGGTCATGCCGGCGTGCGCCTTCAGGTAGTACGGCCGCGTCTGCCGGCGCTGGCTCTCCGCGAGGTAGGCAACGTCGCTGTTGTCAGGGTCGGTGCCGATGGTGCGGCCGAACACCTCGGCGACGTCGCCGCGCAGCTTGTGCACCGCCGGCACGACGATGTGGCTCGGCGGCTCGTCGTCGAGCTGCTGGATCCGCTCGCCGAGGTCGGTCTCGACGATCTCGATGCCACGGTTCTCGAGGAACGGCCGCATCTCGCATTCGTCGGTCAGCATCGACTTGCTCTTGACGAGCGTCGTCGCGCCGTGCTGCTGCAAGATCTCGTAGACGGTCTGGTTGTGCTCGGCAGCGTCACGCGCCCAGTGCACGACCATGCCGTTGGCGACTGCGTTGCGCTCGAACTCGGCGAGGTAGTCGCCGAGATGGCTGAGCGTGTGCTCCTTGATCGCTGAGGCGAGCGAGCGCAACTCCTCCCACTCGGGCAAGGCCTCGCTCTCGCTGTCGCGCTTCTTGCGCAGGTCCCACAGGCGCTTGTCGTGGAAGTCGGCGTGGTCCTTCGCCTCGATGAACCTCGAGGACGCCTCGGCGTGGTCGACGCGGCTCATCGTCACCCGGCGCTCAGCTGCGCGCCCCGTTGAGGACCTGCGCGACGTGGATGAACTTCAGCGGCAGCCCGGCGCGCTCGGCACAGCCGCGCTGATGCATCACGCACGACATGTCGGGTGAGACGATGTACTCGGCGCCGGCCGCGAGATGGTCGGCGACTTTGTCGTGACCCATCTTCGCCGAGACCGGCTCCTCGAACACCGAGAAAGTGCCACCAAAGCCGCAGCATTCATCGACGCGCTGCGGCTGAACGAACTGCAGCCCCTTGACGGCACCGAGCAGGCGTGCCGGCTTGTTGAACGCCGGCTCGTTGATCTCCGACGCGCTCGCCTCGCGCAGCCCGCGCAGCGTCGCGCAGCCGATGTGCAGGCCGACCTTGTGCGGGAACTCGGCCCAAGGGAACTCGCGGACGCCGAGCACGTCGTGCAGGAACTCGACAAGCTCGTAGGTGTTCCTGCGCACCGCCTGCACCTCGGGCGTCTGCGCGATCGCCGTCATCTGGTCGCGAACGTGGTGCGCGCAGCTTCCCGATGGCGTGACGATGTGGTCGTAGCCGGCGAAGTTCGTCACGAACAGCGCCTCGGTGTCGTGGGCGTCGCGGTGGCAGCCGCTGTTGGCCATCGGCTGGCCGCAGCAGGTCTGGTCGAGCGGGTAGTCGACGTCGCAGCCGAAGCGCTCGAGCAGCTCGAGCGTGGCGATCCCCACCTCCGGGAAGAAGGCATCGACGTAGCAAGGCACGAACAGAGCCACCTTCATCACGCCGCCTTGTGGCTAAACACGGCCAACAGCGGCCGCATCGCGATCGGAACGAAATGTCGGGCATTGCAGCTGGCGGCGATTGCGCCAGGTCAAGGGAGCGCGGCGATGCGCTCATGGAAACCCTCGCGCGGTATCGCCCTTTGCCCGCCACTCGTCCGCGGAGGCCGGATCGCCGGATCCGAGCGCGACCAGCGAAACTAGCGATAGCTCCGGCGTCGGATCTCCTCGCAGATGAACTCCTCGAGCTCCGGGTCGAGCGCGTCGCGCGCACAGACCATGCCGACGGCCTTTCCTTCGCGGACGATCGGCAAGTGGCGGACGCCACGGTCGTGCATGACGACCAGTGCGCGGCCGAGCAGGGTGTCGGGGTCGGCGGTCAGCGGATCGTGTGTCATCGCCTCGCCGACGGGCACGCGCGAAGGGTCGCGGCCGGGGGCGATCACGCGGTAGACGATGTCGCGCTCGGTACAGATGCCGACGATCTCGCCGCCCTCTACGACCAGCACCGCGCTGACCCGGTTTGTGCTCATCAACGCGGCCGCGTCGGCGACGCTGGTCTGCAGCGGCACCGAGACGACCTTTGCAGTCCCCTCGAGGCTCCCGATCGGCTGGCTCAACATGGCGGCGTGGCACCGAGCTTGCACGCTACGCCAGCGCCGCGCGCGATGTTTGCTCCAAATCAACCACCGCTGCGACCGCACGCCTATGCTGGCTCCATGACGACACGCCATGCACCGAGCGAACCGAAGGCGGGCGTCGGCGCCGCGGGCCCCGCGTTCGCGGTCCTCGACGACTGTCACCGGCAGACACTGGTCGCACTCGAGCGGCTCGAAACCATCGTCGCCCGCTTGCCCGCCGGAGTCGACCCGCAAACGCGCGCGCTCGCCGCCGATGTCGTGCGCCACTTCTCGACGACTGCGCGCCAGCACCATTTGGACGAGGAGCGCCACGTCTTCCCGCCGCTCGCAACCGGCAGCGACGCTGGAATCGCACAGGCGGTGCTTCGCCTGCAGCAGGACCACTCGTGGCTGGAAGAGGATTGGATGACGCTGGCGCCGCATCTCGATGCCGTCGCGTGCGGCCAGTCGTGGTACGACGTCGAGTTCCTGCGCGAAGGCGTCGAAATCTTCGCCGCACTGTCGCGCGAGCACATCGCACTTGAGGAGTCGTGCCTCTATCCCGAAGCGCGCGCCCGCATCAGCGCCGGCGCGGCGCAGGCGATGGGTCGCGAAATGATCGAGCGGCGGCGCGCCGCGCGGCGCGCCGGAGCAGGCGAGCGGCAGCGGCCGGCTTCTTGATCCGCCGCAAGGCCGGCGGGCGCGGCGCGAAATAGATTGATGCTATTCGCCGTCCGGCCGATCCGGGAAGGCCTCCCATGTACAAACACATCCTCGTGCCGATCGACGGCAGCGATACGTCACGGCGCGGGCTGCGCGAGGCAATCACGCTCGCCGGCGCGCTCCACTCCTCGCTGCGGCTGCTCCATGTCGTCACCGACTTCACGTTCTTCGTCGAGATGGCCAACATGGCGGACTTCGAGCCGGTGCGCCAGGGCCTGCGGCAGCATGGCCACGAGCTGCTCGAGACTGGTGCCGCGGAGGTCCGCGCCGCCGGGATCGTCGTCTCGACGATGCTCGGCGTCCCCACCGACGGCCGCGTCGCAGATGCGATCATCGCCGAGGCCGCTTCGGCACGCTGCGATCTGATCGTCATCGGCACGCATGGCCGACGCGGCTTCCAGCGTGCGCTGATGGGCAGCGACGCCGAGCTCGTCCTGCGCAGCAGCCCCGTCCTGTCCTGCTCGTCCGCGCCGCCGGCGCAGCGAGCTGAGATGCATTCGATGCGAGCCTTCCATCTTCGGGCCGTGCCTCGGCGAATTCATTGCACTGCCTGCGCGACTGCGGTCTTCGTTGCCGCCGCGCTCGAACCGCCGAACGAGGCGGCGGCGCGCGCCGCGCCATCGAGTCAGCGCTGACGGCTCGGCGTCAGCGGCATCTCGGCTGGCCCGGTCCGCTCGGCTCGCGAATCGAAGTTCCCGTCACTTCCATGCCATCGCCACCATCTTGCGGCGCAGGAATGCGAGCTGGGTCGCGAGCGGCAGCTGCTTCGGGCAGACGTCCTCGCAGCCGAGCAGCGACATGCAGCCGAAGACGCCGTCGTCGTCGCCGATCAACTCGTAGTAGTCGGCGTCGGTGCGCGCGTCACGCGGGTCGAGGCGGAACCGTGCGATCTTGTTGATGCCGATCGCACCGACGAAATCCTTGCGCATGCGCGCCGTGCCGCACGCCGCGACGCAGCAGCCGCACTCGATGCAGCGGTCGAGCTCGAAGATGCCGTCGGCGAGGTCGGGATCCATCGGTGTCTCGATCCGCGTCAGGTCGATCTTCTCCCGCTCGATGTGGCACCACGCCTCGAGCCGCTCGCTGAGCGTGCGCATCCACTTGCCGGTGTTGACCGAGAGGTCGCCGATCAGCTCGAAGAAGGGCAGCGGCGCGAGCGTGATCGCGGGGCCGACGTCTCTCGTCAGCGTGCGGCACGCGAGCGTCGGCCGGCCGTTGACGACCATCGCGCAGCTGCCGCAGATGCCCGCCCGGCACACGAAGTCGAACTGCAGCGACGGATCCTGCTTCTCGCGGATTTCGCTCAGCGCCATGAAGAGCGTCATGCCGTCGCTCTGCTCGAGCTCGAAGGTCTGCAGATGCGGCGCGCTGGCGCGGTCGGCGGGGTTGTGGCGCAGGATCTGCAGACGTAGCGTCTGGCCGGCCTGCACTGGCCCGGCGGGCGAGCGCGGCGACTTCACGATCATCACGGGCGCTTCGGTCATGGCGTCGGCCTCATTCGCTCTCCCAGGAGAACTCCGACTCGGGATGAGCGTCGGCGTGCGAAGGCTCGCGCGCCGGGAAAAGCTCGTCGATCCGCTCGTTGCGGCCGCGCAGCGGCGCCGGCAGCAGGTGTTCGTACGGCATCAGCGCGCGCTGCCGCTCGAAGCGGTCGGAGACCTTCGCCTTCGTCGCCTCGACCTCGGCCTGCCGCGCCGGCGTGTCGGGGTGGTCGGTGTAGTCCTTCGCTCCGTAGCCGCGCCAGCCCGGCGGCAACTCCATCTTCGTGATGTCGAGCGGCTCGTAGCGCAGCGTCGGCATCGTCGCGTCGCCCGACCAGCTCGCCAGCGTCCGGCTCAGCCACCTGGCGTCGTTGCGGGTCGGATAGTCCTCGCGGTAATGCGCGCCGCGGCTCTCGGTGCGCATCAGCGCGCCATACGCGACGCACAGCGCGAGCTTGAGCATCTTCTTGGTCCGGTAGGCCGTCACCAGCTCGGGGCTGGCACCCGGCGCGTGCGAGCGCAGGCCGATGTTGCGACTCCTTGCGAACAGCCGCTGCAACTCGTCGACCGCCTGCTCGAGGTCCTTGCCGGTACGAAAGATCCCGACCTTCTCGCTCATGATCTCCTGCATCCGCGCCTTCAGCGCGCTGGCGTCCTCGCCGCCCGGGCTGTGCGCAATGGCGTCGAGTTCGGCCTGCTCGTGGCGCAGGAACTCGCGCACGACGCCGATCGGGATCGCGACGTCGTTTTCCGGCCGGTCGCAGAAGTCGGCGATGTACTCGCCGACGATCATCCCGGCGACGACGGTCTCGGCGACCGAGTTGCCGCCGAGGCGATTGAAGCCGTGCATGTCCCAGCACGCCGTCTCGCCGGCGGCGAACAGGCCTATCAGCGTCGGGCTCTCGCCGGTGTGGTTGGTGCGAACGCCGCCCATCGTGTAGTGCTGCGCCGGGCGCACCGGGATCAGGTCCTTGACCGGGTCGAGGCCGACGAAGTAGTGGCAGATGTCCCAGACCTCGCGCAGGTTGTGGCGGATGTGCGCCTCGCCGAGCAGGCGGATGTCGAGCCAGATGTGCTCGCCGAAGCGCGACTTCACGCCTTTGCCCTTGCGGATGTGCTCTTCCATCCGGCGCGAGACGACGTCGCGCGACGCGAGCTCCTTCTTCTCGGGCTCGTAGTCGGGCATGAAGCGGTGCTGGTCGACGTCGAGCAGCAGGCCGCCGTCGCCGCGGCAGCCTTCGGTCAGCAAGATCCCCGCCGGGAAGATCGGCGTCGGGTGGAACTGGACCGCCTCCATGTTGCCGAGCGTCGCGATCCCGGTCTCGAGCGCGATCGCCATGCCGATGCCTTCGCAGATCACGGCGTTGGTCGTGACGCGGTACAGCCGCCCGGCGCCGCCGGTCGCGAGCGCAGTCGCCTTGGCGATCCAGGCGCTCAGCTCGCCGGTGATGAGGTCGCGAACGATCGCGCCGTGGCAGCGGCCGCCGTCGTGGATCAGCGCCAGCGCCTCGCAGCGCTCGAGCACCGGGATCGACGCGGCGATCACCTGGTCGCCGACTGCCTGCAGCATCGCGTGGCCGGTCGCGTCGGCGACATAGCACGTGCGCCATTTCTTGGTGCCGCCGAAGTCGCGCTGCGCGACCAGGCCGTGCGCCTCGTCGCGCTCGGTGATCGTCACCTTCTTGCCGTTGATGACGACCTGGCGGTCGCCCTTGCGGACGCGGCTCCAGGGCACGCCCCACGCCGCCAGCTCGCGCACCGCCTTCGGCGCGGTGTTGACGAACATGCGGACGACGTCCTGGTCGGCGCCCCAGTCGGAGCCGCGGACGGTGTCCTCGAAGTGGACGTCCTCGTTGTCGCCCTGGCCCTTGACGACGTTGCCGAGGCTCGCCTGCATGCCGCCCTGCGCCGCCTTCGAGTGCGAGCGCTTCGGCGGCACGAGCGACAGGATGACGGTGTCGTGGCCGCGGCGCTTTGCGGCGACCGCCATCCGCAGGCCGGCGAGACCGCCGCCGATGACGAGCACGTCGGTGAAGAAAAGGTTCACTTGCGGCCCTCCGTGCCGGTTGGCGGGGCCGTCGCGGGCGCCTTCTGCTGGATGGAAGTCTGCTGCCAGCTCGGCACGAACTCCTTGCCGATGCGCGCGTCGCGCCCCACGCCGATCTTGATGTAGGCGCCCAGCGTGGCCAGCCCGAGCACGATGAAGAAGACCGACAGCACCCACTTGAGCGACTTCAGCCGGCGCCGCGTCGCGTGGTCGTCCTTGCCGGCGAACCAGCCCCACTTCACCGCAAGGCGATACAGGCCGATGCCGCCGTGCAGCTCGACCGCGAACAGCAGCACGAGGTAGAGCGGCCACCACAGCCCGCTCCAGACACGGTCGGCCGACGTCCACGGGCCGATCTGCGCCGGGTGCATCATCATCTGGTAGAGGTGCACCGAGGCGAGGAAGAACATCGCGAAGCCGGTGACGACCTGCCAGTACCACAGCGTCGTGTCCTCGTGGCGCATCATCGCC
>DASXIP010000147.1:0-2375 GCA_036497875.1 Caldimonas sp. | reverse complement strand
AACGCCGACCGAGGAGATTTCATGGCACTGTCTCGTGGGGCCGCGCTCGGCTCTCGCATCGCGGCGTGTTCGCTGCTCGCCTTCGCCGCCGGCGGAAGCTCTGCCCAGGGACGCTTCGTGATCTCGGCCGACGGCCAGGAGGTCTCCGACTCGACCACGCATCTGATCTGGCGCCGCTGTGCCGAAGGGATGCATTGGGACGGCAAGACCTGCAGCGGCAAGGCCACCACGTTCACCTACAAGGATGCCAAGCAGGCCGCCGACGCCGCCCACGATCACGTCAAGTTCTGGCGCATTCCCGACCGCGACGAGCTCGTCGGCATCGTCGACAAGACCGCGAAGAAGAAGCCCTTGATCGACGCCATGGCGTTCCCCGGGACGCCGAAGAGCCCGTTCTGGGCGATCCGCGAAGGCCACGATGACGACCTCAATGCGTGGCTTGTCAACTTCAGCAACGGCAAGGTGCGCGCGAACATCGGTCAGAAGAAATTCCCGCTCCGCCTCGTCCGCGCGACCCCGTAGACGGCGCATGCGGGGCGCAGCCCGCTAGCGCCCGGGCGGCGCGAGCGGCACGGCCTGGAGGGCGAAGACTTCCACCGCCGCTGCCTTGCCGCGCACAGCGACCGGCCCGAGCGCCTCGACCGCGATCTCGCTGCCGAGCCCGGCCCGCGTCGCCGAGTCGATGAGGATCGCGCGCTGCGCGACCTTGGTGTGCGTCTCGAGCCGCGCCGCGAGGTTCACGGTGTCGCCGATGCAGGTGTAGGTCGCGCGCTTCTGGGTACCGGTGTAGCCGGCGATCAGCTCGCCGGTCGCGATGCCGACGCCGATCCGGATCGGCGCCCGCCCGGCGTCGCGGCGCTCGACGCCGAACAGCTCGATCATCTCGATCATGTCGAGCGCTGCCCGCGCGGCTGCGGCGGCGTGGTCGGGCAACGGCATCGGTGCGCCGAAGATCGCCATCAGCCCGTCGCCGATCATCTGGTTGACGACGCCGCCCTGGCCGTTGATGGCGTCGAACATCAGCGTGTAATAGGTGTTGAGCAGCTCGATCGTCTCTTCGGGCGGCTGCGACTCGACCAGCGCCGTGAAATCACGGATGTCGCAGAAGAGCACCGTCGCGACGACGTGCCGGCCCTGCAGCGCGAAGCCCGATTGCTGCAGGTCCTGCGCCACCTCCGAGGTGGCAAAGCGCCGCACGAGCTCCTTCTGCTGGTCGCGCAGGCGCTTCTTCTCGAGGCTGGCACCGATCCGTGCCTTCAGCAGCACGGCGTTGACGGGCTTGGGCAGGTAGTCCTCGGCGCCGAGTTCGATGCAGCGGACGATGTGCGCGATGCCCTCGAGCGACGAGGTGACGATCACCGGCAGGTCGCGCAGGGCGCGGTCGGCCGTCAGCTGCTCGAGGACCTGGAAGCCGTCCATCTCCGGCATCTCCATGTCGAGCAGCAGCAGATCGAAGTTGCCCCGGCGCAGCATCTCGAGGGCGACGCGTCCGTTCGGCGCGCTTTCGACGCTGTGGCCCTGCAGCTCGAGGCTGCGCGCGAGCAGCAGGCGGTTGACCTTGTTGTCGTCGGCGACGAGCAGACGCGCCGGCCCGCGCAGCGCGTCATCCATCACGCAGCTCCGCGAGCCGGGCCGCGACCCGCGCGTACTCTGCGGCGAGGGCATCGATCGCCGCTTCGTCGCCGCCGGCCGCCACCCCGTTCAGCTCGAGGTCGCGCGCCATGATTCCGAGCGTCGACGCGCCGAAGGTGTTCGCGTTCGACTTCAGCGAGTGCGCAGCGCGGCGAAACGCATCGCTGCGCCCGGTCGCGGCCGCGGAACGGAGCTCGCCCAGCATGCGCGGCGCTTCCTCGAGGAAGGTGTCGATCAGCTCGTGGACGAAGTCGGCACCGGCGCTCGCCTGCAGCTCGGCGAAGGCGACGGCGTCGACCGTCGGCGCGCTCATCGCGCGGCTCCCTCACGGATCGGAACGTCATTCAGCACCTCGACCAGGCGGTCGACACGAATCGGCTTGGTCAGGTAGTCGTCCATTCCCGCCTCCAGGCACATCTCGCGATCGCCCTGCATCGCGTTGGCCGTCATCGCGACGATGCGCGGGCGCCGCGCCGCCATCAGCGCGCAGATCTGGCGCGTCGCGTCCAGGCCATCGAGCTCGGGCATCTGCACGTCCATCAGCACGACATCGTAGGCCTGGCGCTGCACCGATTCGACCGCCTCGATGCCGTTCGACGCCAGGTCGGCGCGGTAGCCCATCTGCTGCAGCAGCCGCATCGCGAGCTTCTGGTTCACGACGTTGTCCTCGGCGAGCAGGATGCGCAACGGGTGGCGCGCCGCCATCTCGGGATCGAACAGCGGCTTGGCCGCCGCCGGCGCCG
>DASXIP010000146.1:0-2431 GCA_036497875.1 Caldimonas sp. | reverse complement strand
ATCGATTGCGCGAGACCGGATCGCCTCCGCGCGCTCGGCCGACTGCTCGAGAGGGAAGTGTCCGTCCGATCCGTCGACGATCGATGCGGGGTGGCGCTGGCGCAGGCGCGCGACTGCACGAGTGACGAGCGGCGGGGTCGAGCCGAGAAGGTAGACGTGTCTTCCCTCCGCCGCGGCGCGCCGGCAGAGCGCTTCGACGAGGTCGATGCCGGTCACCCGCTCGGGCAGGCGACCCCCGAACAGCCTCGCGCACCAGACGATCGGCTGGCCGTCGGGCACGACCAGCAGCGCGCGCTCGACGAACGACTGAAGCTTGGCATCCCTTCGCATGGCCATCAGCGTCGCGACATTGACCGTGCAGACCCAGCCGCGATCTCCCGTGCGCAAAGCCTCGAAGATGGCATCGACGGCCTCGTCGAACGTGAGCGCATCGAAGGTGCCGTTGAGCACGACGGTGCGCCGTCTCATTGTGGAAAGTCCTTGCGCAGCCACATCGCGTCGACGAAGAACTTCGCCGCCCAGTTCGGCAACGACATTGGAGCGTAACGCCCCCAAATCGGATGCGACCCCTTGATGCCCCCCCTGATCCCGGGATCGTCCGCCTCGAGGTCCTGCGTCGCGATCACGTAGTCGAGCGCACGGATGCTCGCGGCCCGGTAGTTCTTGCCGCCGAGGGACGACTGCAGCCGCGCCCAGACGATCGCGAACTGGCAGTTGCCGGTGAGGCAGCAGGACCGGGAAGCCGGCACTCCGTCCGTGGTGACCGTCGAGGGCAGGTGCCCGTCGTCGTCCAGGTGCAGCATCATCGCGTCGGCGCATCGGGCAGCGCCATCGAGGTAGCGGCGCTCGTCGAGAAGAATCCCCGACTCGAGCAATCCGCGTGCGGTATACGCGATCGTGTGCGTGAACGGCGCCCGCCCGCGTTCGAACGAGCAGTGATCGAAGAAACCGCTCGGCTGCTGCTCCTGGAGCGCCCAGTCGAGATTGCGGCGTGCCACCGCGTCGCGTCGCGGCTCGAATTCCAACTCGTTCATCAGCAGCAGCGCCCACGCGGTCCGGGCGTTATACACATGCGGAGTGCCGAGGTGCTCGTTGCGTGTCCAACGCAAGTCATGATCGGCGATCTGAGTGAGCCAACCCGCTGCGCGTCGCGCGGCGGCCAGCAACTCGAGGGTGCCGGCCGCCTGGTAGCCGCGGATCAGCCCGAATAGAACCTGGCCGGTGTCGAAGACGATTCCTTGGCGACCATAGCGTGGATTGGAGAACGATCCGTCGGCGTTCTGGATCGAGAGCAGCCAGCGCATGATGCGCTCGGCGCGCGCCGCGTAGGCGGGGTCTCTCCTGAGGGCGAGGCTCAGGAAGGTCGTCGCGATGTAGCCCGACGTTTCCGGATACGACGGTCGCCAGCCGCCACGCAAGGAGTATCCGTAGCTCACCCCGCCGTCGGCGGATGCATCCTGGGCCCGGCACAGCCACGCTTCGGCGGCCAGCAAGTGCGATTCGAGCGCTGCGCTCGAATGCGTCCTTGCGCGGAGATCATCGAGTGCCAGACGCGCGAAGCCGACGATCGGCCTCAGCATGCTAGCGAGTCGGCGCGGTCCAACCCGGAGCGCGGGCCGCGCAGACTGCGCACGCCGGATCCCGCGCGACGAGCACTTCGGTCCATTCCATCGACCTGGCGTCGAGCATCTGCAGGCGACCGGCAAGCGATGCGCCGATGCCGACGATCAGCTTCAGCGCTTCTGCAGCTTGCATGCTGCCGATGATGCCGACCAAGGGCGCAAAGACTCCCATCGTCGAGCAGGCGACGTCGGTGAATGCTTCGTCGCGGGGGAATGCGCAGGCATAGCAGGGCGAGGCGGCCATCCTTGGATCGTAGACCGAGACTTGCCCGTCGAAGCCGATCGCGGCACCGGCGACGAGCGGCCTGGCGTTTGCGACGCAGGCGGCGTTGACGGCGTGGCGAGTCGCGAAGTTGTCGCTGCAGTCGAGGACGACGTCCGCGCCGGCGACAAGCTCGAGCAGCCGTGCCGCGTCGGCGCGCTCGTGCAGCGCTGTCACCCGCACCTGCGGATTGATCGCAGCGATCGAGCGCGCCGCCGACTCGGCTTTCGGTGCGCCGATGCGAGCGAGGTCGTGCGCGATCTGGCGCTGCAGATTCGTCAGGTCGACGCGGTCGTTGTCGACGATCGTGATCCGGCCGACTCCGGCGCTGCCGAGGTAGAGCGCCACCGGCGAGCCGAGCCCGCCGGCGCCGATCACGAGCGCATGTGCAGCGAGGAGCCGTCGCTGGCCCTCGATGCCGATGTCGTCGAGCAGCAGATGGCGCGAATAGCGCAGCAGGTCGTCGTCGTTCATCGCTGCGATCCCAAACGCAGCAACGAAAACGCCCGTGCAGGACACGGGCGTTTCGTTGCGGGCGAGGCAGCCG
>DASXIP010000145.1:0-5374 GCA_036497875.1 Caldimonas sp. | reverse complement strand
CTCGCCCTGCTGAAAGGCGCGTTCGTCGCTGCAAACACGAGGTCGGTCATGTGCCGCACGCTCGTCAGCGTCGACTGGCAGGGGCGGCTGTACGACTGCGACTTCAACCAGATGCTCGCGATGCCGATGCGGCTCGCCGGCTGCGTCGAGCCGCATCTTCGCGACCTGCTCGCGAGCGACGGTGATGGCGAGGCGATCAGCGTCGGCGAGCACTGCTTCGGCTGCACCGCCGGTCAGGGCAGCAGCTGCGGCGGCGCGCTCGGGGCGTCGTGACGCCGGCCGCGGGGCAACGGCACGACGGGGCGCGCTGGCCGCGGCCACGATCGTTCGACCGCAACCTCGTCGTCATCGGTGCCGGCGCCGCGGGCCTCACCGCCGCCTACCTTGGCGCGACACTGAAGGCGCGGGTGACGCTCGTCGAGGCGGCGACGATGGGCGGCGACTGCCTGAACTACGGCTGCGTGCCGTCGAAGGCGCTGCTGCACGCGGCCGGGCTCGTCCGGCAGATCCGCGGCGCCGCGGCGCTCGGCGTCGACGCCGGCGAGCCGCAGGTCGATTTCGCGCGCGTCATGGAGCGCGTTCACTCGACCATCGCCACGATCGCGCCGCACGACTCGGTCGAGCGCTTCGCCGCGCTCGGCGTCGACGTCGTCCGCGGCCGGGCGCGACTGACCTCGCCGTGGCAGGTCGAGATCGAGACCGCCGACGGCGTTCGCACGCTGACGACGCGCGCGGTCGTCGTAGCGACCGGCTCCGAGCCGGTGGTGGCGAAGCTACCTGGCCTCGACGGTGCCGAAATCGTGACGACCGACACCGTGTGGGCCTTGCGGACGCTGCCGGGGCGCTTGCTCGTGCTCGGCGGCGGGCCGGTCGGCTGCGAGCTCGCGCAGGCGTTCGCACGGCTCGGCGCTGAGGTCACGGTCGTCGAGGCCGGCGAGCGCGTGCTCGGCCACGAAGACGAAGACGCGTCGAAGGCCGTGCAGGCGGCGCTGCGCGATGACGGCGTCACGGTCTTCACAGGGCACAAGGTGCTGCGCGTCGAGGCGACATCCGAGGGGCGACACGCCGTCCTGCGCCACCGCGGCGGCGAGCGGAGGGTGCCGTTCGACGCCGTGCTCTCGGCGATCGGCCGGCGCGCGCGCACCGCCGGCCTCGGCCTCGAAGCGCTCGGCATCGCCCTTGACGCCGACGGCACGGTCGCGACCGACGCGGCGCTGCGCAGCCGGCGGCATCCGCACATCGTCGCTTGCGGCGACGTCGCCGGCCCGTGGCAGCTGACGCACGCGGCGAGCCATCAGGCCGGCATCGCCGCCATCAACGCGCTGTTCGGCGCTCGCTTCGACGGTGTTCACGCCGTCATGCCGTGGACGACGTTCACCGATCCCGAGGTCGCCCGGGTTGGCGTGTCGGAGCACGACGCGAAGCGCGACGGCATCGACGTCCAAATCACGCGGGTCGACTTTGCCGCCGTCGACCGCGCGATCGTCGACGACGCGAGTCGCGGCTTCGTCAAGCTGCTCACCACGCGCGGCAACGATCGCATCATCGGTGCAACGATCGTCGGCGAGCACGCCGGCGAGCTGCTCGCCGAGGTCGTCCTCGCGATGACGAACGGCATCGGCCTCGACAAGATCGCGCGCACCGTGCACGCCTATCCGACGCTGGCCGAGGTCATCCGCGAGGCGGCGCTGCAATGGCGCCTCGGCCACGTGCCCGGCTGGTTGCGCCGGACGATCGAGTGGTTTTTCACCTGGCGTCGGCGCGGCTTCGCGGGACGCGCAGCGGACACGTGAGAGCTCCCGTCGACCCCGCCTCGCCGTGCGCGGTGCTCGTCTTCGCGCGCGTGCCGGTCCCTGGTCAGGCGAAGACGCGACTCGTGCCGATGCTCGGCGCCGCCGGCGCCGCGCGCCTCGCTTGGCGGATGCTCGAGCACACGGTCGGCGTGGCGTGCAGCGCCGCGCTCGGACCCGTCGAGCTCTGCTGCACACCGGACCACGGCGACGCCGCCATCGCTGCGCTTGCCCGTCGCCGCGACGTCGCGCTGCGGCCGCAGGGCGAAGGCGATCTCGGCGCGCGGATGGCGCGTGCCTTCGCGCGCGCGCTCGCGACCACGTCGCGGGCGCTCCTGGTCGGCACCGATGCGCCGGCGCTCGCCGCCGGTGACCTGCGCGACGCCGCCGACGCACTCGTCGAGCTCGACGCAGTCTTCGTTCCTGCGACCGATGGCGGCTATGCTTTGGTCGGCCTCCGGCGGCACGTGCCCGAGCTGTTCGCCGGCATCGACTGGAGCACGCCCGCGGTGATGGCGCAGACGCGATTGCGACTCGCACGAGCAGGCGTGTCGCACCGCGAGCTCGGCGCGGTGTCGGACGTCGACGAACCGGCCGACCTGCGCCACGTCCCCGCCGGCTGGCTCTCCTGACTCCTGAAAGGAACTCGCGATGCTCGCCATCGTCGGAGGAACCGGGCTGAACGAGCTGCCCGGGATGCAAATCGAGGATCGCCGTGCCGAGACGACGCCATTCGGTGAGCCGTCGGCCCCGGTGCTGCGCGGCCGTCTCCACGGCCGGCCGCTCCTCTTCCTCGCCCGGCACGGCGTCGGGCATCGCCTGTTGCCGCACGAGGTCAACTACCGCGCCAACGTCTTCGCCTTGAAGCGTGCCGGCGCGACGCAGGTGCTCGGCTTTTCCGCAGTCGGCAGCCTCGTCGAGGAGATCGCCCCGGGCGAGTTCGCGTTGCCGACGCAGTACGTCGACGCCACCCGCGGCCGGCGCGAGGCGAGCTTCTTCGGCGCCGGCGTCGCCGCGCACGTCTCGACGGCCGAGCCCGTCAGCGCAGCGATGGCCGCCTGGGTCGCCGCGGCAGCCGCGAAGCTCTCGATCCCGCTGCACCGGCCTTGCGTCTACGCCTGCGTCGAAGGGCCGCGGCTGGGAACGCGAGCCGAAAGTCGACTGCTTCGACAATGGGGCTGCGACCTGGTCGGCATGACGAATGTTCCCGAGGCGTTCCTCGCCCGCGAGGCGCAGATGGGCTACGCGACCGTCGCCATCGTCACCGACTACGACTGCTGGATGGACGAGCCGTCGCGGCACGCGTCGGTGGCGACGATCCTGGAGCGCTACGGCGAGAGCCTCGCCGAGGCGCGGCGCCTGCTCCAGGCGCTGCTCGAAGCGCCGCTTCCCGCCGTCGAACCCGAGACCCGGACGGCGCTCGCGACCGCGGTGCTGACGCCGGACGCGGTGCTGAGCTTCGCCCAGCGGGAGTGGCTGGCCGTGCTTCGCAGCTGACGATCCACGCGGAAGGCCGGCGCGGGCCGCCGCCCGACTAGACCGGCCCCGCAAGCGCCCGCGTCACGTCGGTGGCGGTGACGGCCTTGCAGCCGCTCGTGTTCTGGCCGCACCAGAGCGGCGAGAAGTCGCCGCTGCCGCGCGCTTCGGCAGCGGCGCGGAGCGGCGCGATCGCCGCGGTCGCGAGCGGAAACGCCGGCGCGCAAGCATCGTTGACTTCGCGCATCAGGCGGTTGACGATGCCGCGCGCCGGCCGGCCGGTGATGAGCCGCGTCAGCGCGGTGTGGCGCGCTGCATCGCTCAGGAGCGCCTGGCGATGAACGGCGCTGATGGTCGATTCCGGGCAGCAGAGATACGCGGTTCCGACCTGCACCGTCGACGCGCCGAGCCTGAACGCCGCCTCGACGCCGGCGCGGTCGGCGATGCCGCCGGCAGCGATCACCGGCACGCGCACGGCGCCAACGATCTGTGGCAGCAAGGTGAACGTTCCCGACTGCAGCGTGAGATCGTCGGCCAGGAAGTGGCCGCGGTGGCCGCCGGCCTCGAGGCCCTGCGCGATCACGGTATCGGCGCCGTGCCGCTCGAGCCAAATCGCCTCGTCGACGGTCGTCGCGCTGGCGAGGATCAGCGCACCGCTGGCGCGCATGCGCTCGACGAGCGCCGCATCGGGCAGGCCGAAGTGGAAGCTGACGACCGGCGGCCGCAGCTCCTCGACGAGCGCGACGCTGGCGGCATCGAACGAGAAGCGGCCGGCGCCTTGGGGCACCGTGGTGGCGTCGATGCCGAACTCGCGGTAGTACGGCGCCAGCGCGCTCCGCCAGGCGGATTCGCGCCCGACATCGGGAACCGGTGGCCGGTGGCAGAAGAAGTTGAGGTTGAACGCCGCCCCACCTGCAGCGCGAACGGCGGCGACGTCGCGCCGGATCGCCGCCGCATCGAGCATCGCGCAGGGCAGCGAGCCGAGCCCGCCCGCCTGGCACACCGCGATCGCGAGCGCGCTGCCTTGCGCGCCGGCCATCGGTGCCTGGATGATCGGAAGCTCGACCCCGAGCGTTCGCTGCAGGTCCATGGCGAGCCCCTCAACTGAAGAGTCGACGCGCGGCAGGCGACCCCGCGGCAAGGTCGCGCGCATCGAGCGCTGCGTAGAGCTGGCCGAGCTCGCCGCCGATCGATGCGAAGCCGGGGCCGCTGAGCGGGCGGCCGTTGTCGTCGACAACGTCGGCGTCCATGCCGACCGCGAGGGCCTGCGCCGCCGCCTGCCAGGCCTGGAACGGCTCGACCGAGGGAGCGGTCTGCGGCACGTCGAACGCGAGCGTCACGTCGCGCACGGCAGCGCGGTCGGGCTCGTCGGCAAGCGCGGCCTGCGGATCGAAGGTGAGCGTGAGGACCGGCGGCGCGCCCTCCTCTGCCGACGGGTAGACGAGTCGGCCCGGGACGACGCCGGGAACGAAGCCGTGCCGTCGCGCATGCTGCTGGATATAGCCGACGCTCCACGCCGCGCCGCGCGCGTGCAGGTGGACGGCGAGCTGCGCGTCGTGGGCGCTCGCGAAGGCGTCGAGCTCGCGTGCGCGCGCCATCACGTCGAGCATGTCGGGCGCATCGACGCTCGCGCCGATCGCGTCGGCGAACGCCTGCATGCGCTGGACGAATTCCGAATACTCGATCTCGTTCAGCGGCCCGGTCCGGCTCGCGAGCTGGACGCCGGCCTGCAACTCGCCGAAGCGCCTGCCGGCGAGCGGCACCTCCCAGCGGCCGGTCTCGACGTCGAGCCCCTCGACGAGGACGAGCTTGCTGCCGACGTGGCGTTTTGACGGCAGATGCGCGAGCACGGTGTCGCCGGTGATCGGCGCATCGAGCGTGACCGGCGCGAAGGCGTCGATCAGCGCATCGAGCTGGATCGGCATTCGCTTCGAGAGCCGCCGCAGCGGCGCTCCGACCGTGCTGCCGTCGCCGCCTTCGCCGTCATCGGCGAGCGCGGCAGCGTCGCGATCGCTCGGCGCCGAAGCGCTCGGCTCCTCGCGCATCGACGGCGCCGCGCGCTTCGGCCCGGCGCGGCGCGCCTGCCATGCGCCGTGCGCGATCACGCC
>DASXIP010000144.1:0-3328 GCA_036497875.1 Caldimonas sp. | reverse complement strand
GGGCTTGCGACCAGCGTCGCCTGCCTGTTCTGCATCGCCCAGTTCATCCTCCTGCGACCGATGGCGGCGCTCGCCGTCGCGCCGCAGGTGATCTGGCTCTCGGTGCTGAACGCGACCCTGTGCACGTTCGCGCCGGTGCTGATGGTGATGATGGCGATCGAGCGCGTCGGCGCCTCGGTGGCGGCGCAGACCGGCATGATCGGGCCGCTGTCGACGATCATCATGGGAATTGTCATCCTGGGCGAGCCGTTCACAGGGTGGATCGTTGCCGGCACGGTGCTGGTGCTCGCGGGCATCTGGTTGCTCGCACGGGGGAGATGACGATGGAGCTGGGAATCGCGGGCAAGTGGGCGCTGGTCTGTGCCGCCAGCAAGGGGCTCGGCAAGGGCTGCGCGACAGCCCTCGCGAAGGAAGGCGTGCATGTCGTGATCACGGCACGCGGCGCCGATGTGCTCGAGGCGACTGCGCGCGAGCTGCGCGCACTCGGCCGTGGTGAAGTGCGCACGGTCGCCGGCGACATCACGACCGCAGCGGGCCGAGCGGCAGCGCTCGCGGCGTGCCCGCAGGTCGACATCCTCGTCAACAACGCCGGCGGACCGCCGCCCGGTGACTTTCGCGACTGGGACCGCGAGGCCTGGATCCGCGCCCTCGACGCGAACATGCTGACGCCGATCGAGCTGATGAAGGCGACCGTCGACAAAATGGCCGAGCGCGGCTTCGGCCGCGTCGTCAACATCACGTCGGGGTCGGTCAAGGCGCCAATCGATGTGCTCGGCCTTTCGAATGGCGCGCGCAGCGGGCTGACCGGGTTCGTCGCCGGCGTCGCGCGCAGCAAGCTTGCGGCGCGCAACGTCACCGTCAACGGCCTGCTGCCGGGGTGGTTCGACACCGATCGGGTGCGAACGATGGCTGCGAACACCGCCCAGCGCGACGGCGTCACGCCGGAGTCGCTCATCGAGGCGAGAAAGCGCGGCGTTCCGGCGCAGCGCCTCGGCAACATCAACGAGTTCGGTGCGACCTGCGCGTTCCTTTGCAGCGTGCACGCGGGCTACATCACCGGCCAGAACGTGCTGATGGACGGTGGCGCCTATCCCGGCACGTTCTGACGGTCGGCAGGGTTCACGGTGCCGTCCGAGCCGGTCGTCGCACCTCGACCGCCTGGCCGACCTCGATCACCATCAGGTCCTCGCCGACCTCGAGCGCTCCGGAATACGTCGCCCGCGTCGCGGCGATCAACTCGGGCGCCGTCGTGCTCGGCGGCGCGATGTGCGAGTACACCGCCGGGCGCGGCCGCGTCTTGGCGAAGACCGATCCCGCCTGTTGCGCCGTGGTGTGATGCTCGATCCTCGTTCGCGCCGCCTCCGCGCTGATGCCGACGCGTGCATACGACTCCGGCGAGACGACCTCATCAACGAGCAGGTCGACGCCTTCGGCGTGGCGAACGAGATTCTCGCAAACGCGGGTGTCTCCTGAAAGGACGATCGAGCGGTCGCGATAGTCGATGCGATACCCGAAGGCTGGCGCGACCGGCGCGTGGTCGACCTCGAACGCCGTCACCTTCAGCTCGTCCTCGTCGTAGACGACCGACGCGGCGATGTCCTCGGCGAGGATGACGACGCCAGCGGCCGAGGCGCGTTCGTCCAATTGCCGGATCCGGATGTCGAACTCGTGCGCAGCGACGAGGTTCGCCATCATCTGCTTCGTTCCGCTCGGCCCCAGACGCGCAGCGGCCGGTCGCGCTGGCCGACCAGCCAGCCTGTCGGCCAGAGATCGGCGAAGCCGACGACGTGGTCGGAATGGAGATGGGTCAGGAAGATGCCGTCGACCCGCTGCCACGGGACCTTCGCCTGCGCGAGTCGCTGCGTGGCTCCGCGACCGGCATCGAACAGGAACTTCCTGCCGCCTGCCTCGACGAGGATGCTCGGACCGAATCGGTTCATCGCCGGCGTTGGCGTGCCGGTGCCGAGCAGCGTGACGGTGATGTCCTGGGCTCGGGCGTCGAATGAGGCGACGAGCGCCGACGCCGCCAGGATCGACGACAACGCCCCGGCGAGGACTCTGCGATCCATCAAGGAACGGGCATCGACGCGCCGCAGTTCCAGCACTGCTCGAAGGGACCGTCGACGCGCTCGTGGCACTCGCGGCACACCCAGTGTCGGTGGACCGGATGGCGAAGCTCGTGCAGAAGCACGCGTGCTTGCTCGAGCTCGCCGTCCTCGGAGATCCAGACCTCGGGCAGCGCCTGGTCGGGCGGCAGCTCGCCCGCGATGCTGCTGGCGTACATGCGCTGCACCGTCGCCGCGATGCCGGCATAGCTCAACATGTCGGCCCAGAGGGTGGCGACGGCGAGGTTCGGGGCCTGGGTCAGACGCTTCATGGAAGGCTCTGGCACGATAGCGCACCGGCAGCGCGAAAGGCGATGACATGACGACGACCAGCCCCACCATCCGGATCGAGAAGAACGGCGGCCCCGAGGAGATGAAGCTCGTCGATCTGCCGGTCGGCGACCCCGGGCCGGGCGAGATCCGGATCCGCCACCACGCCTCGGGTCTCAACTTCATCGACGTCTACCAGCGTTCGGGCGTCTACACCTTGCCGATGCCACTGACCCTCGGCATGGAGGGCGCAGGTGTCGTCGAGGCGGTCGGCACCGGGGTGACGCATCTGAAGCCGGGCGACCGCGCGGCCTACGCCGCCAACCCGCCGGGCAGCTATTCGCTCGCCCGCGTCATGCCGGCGAGAAATGTCTGCAAGCTGCCGGACGCGATCTCGTTCGAGACCGGCGCGTCGATGATGCTGAAGGGGCTGACGGCGCAATACCTACTGCGCCGGACACTGCCGCAGCAAGGCCTCGAGGCCGGCGACCAAGTCCTCTTCCACGCCGCCGCCGGCGGCGTCGGCCTGATCGCCTGCCAGTGGGCGCGCGCGCTCGGGCTGCAGCTGATCGGCACCGCAGGCAGCGACGAAAAGTGCCGGCTCGCCAAGGAGAACGGCGCCGCCTTCACGATCAACTATCGGACCGAGGACTTCGCCGCCCGCGTCAAGGAGATCACCGGCGGCCGCGGCGTCAAGGTCGTCTACGACTCGGTCGGCAAGGACACCTGGGACAAGTCGCTCGATTGCCTGCGCCCGTTCGGCCTGATGGCGAGCTTCGGCAACTCATCCGGCGTCGTGCCGCCGTTCGCAGCCGGCATCCTCGGCGCCAAGGGCTCGCTTTACGTGACGCGGCAGACGCTCTTCACCCACATCGCGACGCGCGAGGCGACGCAGGCGATGGCCGACGAGCTGTTCGCGATGGTCACGAGCGGCAAGATCGTGATCCACACCG
>DASXIP010000143.1:0-1852 GCA_036497875.1 Caldimonas sp. | reverse complement strand
GGTTGCAGGCGCAGCTCGCCGTCTTCGCGCGTCGCCGCCATCGCGAGCTCGGCGTCTTCGGCGTCGAGCCGTTCGGCGAGGCGGGCGACGAGATCTTCGGGAAACCGCGGCGAGTCGCACGGCACCGTTGCGAGGCAGGGTGTCATGCAGTGCTCGAGTCCGGCGAGAAAGCCGGCGAGCGGGCCGGGATAGTCGGCCAGCGCGTCGGGCCACACCGGTACCCCCATCGATTCGTAGGCACCGAGGTTGCGATTGGCGTTGATCATGACCTCGCCGACCTGCGGCGCGAGGCGCAGCATCGCGTGCATCGCGAGCGGCATGCCCAGGTGCGGCTGCAGGCCCTTGTCGACGCCGCCCATGCGGCTGCCGCGGCCACCGGCGAGGACGAGGCCGGTGATGTCTCTGCGATCGATCATCTCTGCGAGTCCTTGCTCGGGCGAGTGTAGGCGCAGCCGATAATCGCGCATCGCCGGCCACCGTGCCGCGCCCGGGTTCCAACGCATGCCCTTGCCGCGGTGAGCACCGTCGCCGAAAGCTTCGCCACGGCGGCGCGTTTGATCGTCGACGCCGACCCGGCGCTGGTGCGCATCGTCGCCCTGTCGTTCGCGGTCAGCGGCGCTGCGTGCGCCGCCGGCGCCGGGCTCGGCCTCGTCGGCGGCGCCTGGCTTGCGGCGGCGCGGTTTCGTGGCAGGCGCATCGTCCTCTTGGTGCTCGACACCTTGCTCGCGCTGCCCTCGGTCGTCGTCGGCCTGCTCGTCTACCTCGGCCTGTCGCGCAGCGGCCCGCTCGGCGACTGGGGGATCCTGTTCACGCCGACGGCGATGGTCATCGCGCAGACGATCCTGGTGCTGCCGATCATCGCCGCGCTGGCGCGTCAGATCGTCGACGACGCGCTGCGCGAAGGCGGCGACCAGCTTCGCTCGATGGGTGCCGGGCGGCTTGTCGCCGCGCTGCTCATGCTCGTGCACGAGCGCTGGGCGGTCATGACCCTGATGCTGGCGGCGTTCGGGCGCGCGATCTCGGAGGTCGGCGCGGTGATGATCGTCGGCGGCAACATCGACGGCGTGACGCGGGTGATGACGACCGCGATCGCGCTCGAGACGAGCAAGGGCGACCTGCCGCTCGCGCTCGCGCTCGGCTTTCTCCTCCTCGCCATCGTCGCCGTCGTCAACATCGTGATCGCGCTGGTGCCGCATGCGCGCGGCATCGCCGCCGCGGAGATCCGCTGATGGCGAATGCTGCCGCCGAGCCGCTGCTCGCCGTTCGCGACGCCAGCGTCCGCTTCGGCGACGTCGTCGCCGTCCGCGATGCGACGATCGAGATCCGCGCCGGCGAGGCGGTCGCGATCGTCGGCGCGAACGGATCGGGCAAGACGACGCTGTTGCGGCTGCTGCACGGCGTCGTCCCGCATTCGGGGACGCGTCGCGCGGCGGCCGCGGCGGCGCCGCAGGCGATGGTTTTCCAGCGGCCGTTCCTGCTCCGGTTGTCGGTCGCGCGCAACCTGCGCGTCGCGCTCTGGCTCGCTGCGGCGCGGCCGCCGGCGCGCGAGCGGCACGCGCGCGCCGAGGCGGCGCTGGCGCGCGTCGGCCTGCAGGCGCTTCGCGATCGGCCAGCGCGCGCCCTTTCCGGCGGCGAGCAGCAGCGGCTCGCGCTCGCGCGCAGCTGGGCGGTGCGGCCGGCGCTGCTCTTCCTCGACGAGCCGACCGCCAACCTCGACCCGTCGGCGAAGAAGGAGGTCGAGGCGCTGCTCGCCGGCTTCATCGCCGAGGGGATGACGATCGTCATGAGCACGCACAACCTCGGCCAGGCGAAGCGGCTGGCGACGCGGATCGTCTACATGGACGCCGGCCGC
>DASXIP010000142.1:0-3564 GCA_036497875.1 Caldimonas sp. | reverse complement strand
CACCGTCGACCTGCGCGCGCAACTCGACGCTCTCGCCGAGCAAGACCTCGATCTCTTTCGCAGCGAGACCACTCGCCCGAGCGACACGGTCGACTCGCTGCTGTCCCGGCTGAACGTCGCCGACGCGCGCGCCGCCGCCTTCATGCGCAGCGATTCGATCGCAAGACGGCTGCTCGAGGGCCGCGCCGGCAAGCGGGTACAGGTACGCGTCGACTCGCGAGGCACGCTGGCGGAGTTGGTGGCGCGCTACGCCGCGCCGTCCGCCGACAAACTGCCGAGCCAGTTCACGCGCCTGCGCGTCCAGAGGATCGCCGACAGGCTCGTCGCTGACGTCTCGACTGCGCCTCTCACCTCCCAGGTGCTGATGGCCGGTGGAACGATCCAGTCGTCGCTGTTCAACGCCACCGACGAAGCCGGCATTCCCGACTCGGTCGCAACGCAGCTCGCCGAGATCTTTGCCAACGACATCGATTTCCGGCACGAGCTTAAGCGCGGCGCGACCTTCTCGGTGGTCTACGAGTCGCTGACCGCGGACGGCGAGCCGATCAGCTGGGGCCCGGCGAGCGGCCGCGTTCTCGCCGCTGAGTTCGTCAACGAGGGTCAGACGTTCTCGGCGGTGTGGTTCAAGGATGGCGACGCCAAGGGCGCGTACTTCGGTCTCGACGGCCAAAGCAAGCAGCGCTCGTTCCTCGCCAGCCCGCTCGAGTTCTCCCGCGTGACCTCGGGCTTCGCGATGCGCATGCATCCGATCTTGAACACCTGGAAGCAGCACAACGGCGTTGACTTCGGGGCGCCGACGGGAACCCCGGTGCGAACGGTCGGCGATGGCGTCGTCGAGTTCGCCGGCTGGCAGAACGGCTACGGCAACGTCATCCACATTCAGCACGGCATCGCGCGCTCGACGGTGTACGCGCATCTCAGCCGCATCGACGTCGTCCAGGGCCAGCACGTCGAGCAAGGCGCGGTCATCGGCGCCGTCGGGCAGACGGGCTGGGCGACCGGACCGCATCTGCACTTCGAGGTCAAGATCGACGGCCTGCAGCAGGATCCTCTGAAGGTTGCTCAGGCCTCCGAAGCGGTGACGATCTCGCCGGCCGCACAGGCCCGGTTCGGCCAGCTCGCGCAAAGCGTTCGCGCCCAGCTCGGCATCGCCGAGAGCCTGCCGCGCACGCCGTTGCTCGGCGAATAGGCGCCACGGCGCCACGGACTTCGCCTTGATTCGCGCCCGGCGCCGGCACGTCACGGCCGAGGTGGCTTGACGCGGCGATGACCGAGGCATTCATCGGCTTGATGTCGGGCACGTCGCTCGACGGCATCGACGGCGTCGTGGTCGAGTTCGGGGTCCCGGGAGCGCCGCCTGCCCCTCGCGTGCTCGCGCATGCCCACCGCGGCTTTCCAGCGGCGCTGCGCTCCGAATTTGCCGCGCTCAACATCGTTGGCACGAACGAGCTCCATCGCGGCGCCCTTGCCGCCAACGCGCTCGCGCGCGAGGCCGCCGCGGTGGTCGAATCGCTCCTGGAGTCGGCGTCGTGCGAGCGGAGCCGGATCGTCGCCATCGGCTCGCATGGCCAGACGGTGCGCCATCGTCCGCGCGAATTCGACGAAACAGGCTACACGGTGCAGCTGAACGCGCCGGCGGTGCTGGCCGAGCGAACCGGAATCGATGTCGTTGCGGACTTTCGCAGCCGCGACCTCGCCGCTGGCGGCCACGGCGCACCGCTCGTCCCGGCGTTTCATCACGCCATGTTCGGCCGCGGCGACGCATCGGTCGCGGTCCTCAACCTCGGTGGCATCGCCAACCTGACGTCGCTCGGCCCGGATGGCGCGATCGCCGGATTCGATTGCGGTCCGGCCAACGTCCTGCTCGACCTCTGGTGCGAGCGATCGACGGGCAAGGCGTTCGACCCCGACGGCGCCTGGGGCGGTCGCGGCAAGGTCGACAACTACCTGCTCGACGCCTGTCTCGCCGAGCCGTACTTCGCGCTGCCGCCGCCCAAGAGCAGTGGGCGCGATCTCTTCAACGCGGCCTGGCTCGAAGATCGCCTCGCCGCCACCAGCGCGCGCGCCCGGCTGCGCCCCGAAGACGTTCAGGCGACGCTTGCCGAGCTGACCGCGCGCAGCGTCGCCGATGCCTTCCGGCAGCATCTCGCCCAGGCGGCGGAGCTGATCGTCTGCGGCGGCGGTGCGCGCAACGCCGACCTCATGGCGCGGCTCTCGCGGACAGCCGCTCCGGCGCGCGTCGTCGCCAGCGACGATCGCGGCCTGCCCGCGGATCAAGTTGAAGCCGCGGCGTTCGCCTGGCTCGCGCGCGCGTTCGTGCATCGACTGGCGGGCAACGTCGCGGCCGCCACCGGCGCCGCCGGCCCGCGCGTGCTCGGGGCGCTGTATCCGGCCAAGTGAAGAGCCCGCGCATTCGCAGGCCAAGAAAAAGCCGCCTCTCGGCGGCTCTTCAAGTCCCAGTCCAGCAACCGGCTGCTCAGGCCGAAAAGCTCGATCCGCAGCCGCAGGTCGTCGTCGCGTTGGGATTCTTGATCACGAATTGCGCGCCCTGGAGGTCGTCCTTGTAGTCGATCTCGGCGCCGGCGAGGTACTGCAGGCTCATCGCATCGATCAGCAAGGTGACGCCGTTCTTCTCCATCGACGTGTCGTCGTCGTTGACGATCTCGTCGAAAGTGAAGCCGTACTGGAACCCCGAGCAGCCGCCGCCTTGCACGAAGACGCGCAGCTTCAGGTCGGGATTGCCTTCCTCGTCGACCAGCTCCTTGACCTTGTTCGCCGCGCTGTCGGTGAAGACCAGCGGCGGCGGTGGCACATCAGCCTCGATCGAGGGGATGGCGGAATCGGCGACTGCGCTCATGCGACGCTCCTGGAAGTCGAACGCCCGAATTATCGGCGAACGGTTGTCCCCGCGTTTGCGCGAGGACATCCGTACGTGCGGTCCGACCGCCGAAAGACAAGCCCGGGTGTCGGCCGGCAGCCGGAAACCGCCCTGCGCTCAGCGCTTGCTGAACTGCTTCCGGCGGCGGGCGCCGTGCAGGCCGACCTTCTTGCGCTCGACCTCTCGCGCGTCACGGGTGACGAACCCGGCCCGGCTCAGGTCGCCCTTCAGCGCGGCGTCGTAGTCGATCAGTGCACGCGTGATGCCGTGGCGGACGGCCCCGGCCTGGCCGGTTTCGCCACCGCCGTGGACGTTGACCTTGACGTCGAAGCTCGCGTCGTTGGCCGTCAACACGAGCGGCTGGCGGACGACCATGATCGACGTCTGACGGCCGAAGTACTCCTCGACCGGCTTGCCGTTGACGAGGATCTGGCCGCTGCCCTTCTTCATGAAGACGCGCGCAACCGACGACTTGCGCCGGCCGGTGCCGTAGTTCCAGTTTCCGATCATCGCGCGTCCTGAAGAATGTCGAGTTTCCTGGGCTGCTGCGCGGTGTGCGGGTGCGTGTCGCCCGCGTACACCTTCAGCTTCTTGATCATCGCGTAGCCGAGCGGACCCTTGGGCAGCATGCCCTTGACCGCCTTCTCGAGTGCCCGCCCGGGGTGCCGCGCCTGCATATCCTTGAA
>DASXIP010000141.1:0-2260 GCA_036497875.1 Caldimonas sp. | reverse complement strand
GCCGCCACCCAGTCGCCCGACTTGCCGCCGCGCTTTTCGAGCAGGCGGACGTCGCCGATCACCATGCCGCGGTCTGCCGCCTTGCACATGTCGTAGATCGTCAGCAGGCCGACCTGGACCGCGGTCAGCGCTTCCATCTCGACGCCGGTCCGGCCGACGGTCTCGACTTGCGCCGTGCAGCGCACCTCGCTGCTCGCCGTGACGAGCTCGAACTCGACGCCGACGCGCGTCAGCGCGATCGGGTGGCAGAGCGGCACCAGCTCCGACGTGCGCTTGGCGCCTTGGATCGCGGCGACACGGGCAACGCCGAGGACATCGCCCTTGGCGACGCTGCCCGCAGCGATCAGCGCCAGGGTCGCCGGCAGCATCCGGATCGTTCCGCTCGCCCGCGCGAGGCGATGGGTCTCGTCCTTGGCCGCGACGTCGACCATGTGCGCGCGGCCCTGCGAATCGAAGTGCGTGAGCGGTCCGGGAGCGGCGGAGCGGGCAACCATCGGCGATACAAAGGGGAAATATTTCCGATGCATGATACGAGGCGAGGGGGCGGGTCCTCCCGCCCTGCTTCGACCGATGTTTCGCGCCTCTCCCCCGTGCCTGATTCCTGCCCGCGCTGGGCAGCGGTGGCGGCAGCGCCTGCTCGCGACGCTTTGCGCGCTCGCGCTCGCGGCCCCCGGCGGCGGCGTACCTGTCGCTGCACAGAACGCGCTGCCGGCGCTCGGCGACACCGACTCGGCCGATTTCACGGTCGGCGCCGAGCGCAAGATCGGCGACGAGGTCATGCGCGAGATCCGCGCCGACCCGGACTACGTCGACGATCCGCTGCTGCTCGAGTACCTGCAGTCGGTCTGGCAGCCGCTGGTCGCGGCGTCGCGCAAGCTCGGCAACATCACTCCCGACATCGACCAGCGCTTCGCGTGGGAGCCGTTCCTGGTCCGCGATCCGAGCGTCAACGCGTTTGCCCTGCCCGGCGGCTTCGTCGGCGTCCATCTCGGC
Source organism: Caldimonas sp. (assembly GCA_036497875.1). Lineage (GTDB taxonomy): Bacteria > Pseudomonadota > Gammaproteobacteria > Burkholderiales > Burkholderiaceae_C > Schlegelella_A. The sequence continues at coordinate 1,267 of DASXIP010000141.1, read as the reverse complement.
CTGATCGCCTTGACGACGACGCGCGACGAGCTGGCATCGGTTCTCGGCCACGAGATGTCGCACATCACGCAGCGCCACATCGCGCGCAGCATCTCGGGCGACTCCAAGCGCTCACTGGTCGGCCTCGCAGCGCTGGTGCTCGGCCTGCTCGCCGCCTCGCGTGCCCACAGCCCCGACGCGGCCAACGCGGTCATCGCCGGCTCGCAGGCGGCAACGGTGCAGGGCCAGCTCAATTTCTCGCGCGACGTCGAGCGCGAAGCCGACCGGGTCGGCTTTCAGGTGATGACCGCGGCCGGCTTTGCGCCCGGCGGCATGGCATCGATGTTCGAGAAGATGGACCGCTCGGCGCGTCTCAACGACTTCGGCGGCTTTCCGTACCTGCGCACCCACCCGCTGACGGTCGAGCGGATCGGCGAGGCGAGGGCGCGCGCCAGCGCCCGCGAGGCGCAAATCACGTCCTGCACGGTCGGCTCGGACGGCGTTTGTAGGATGCCGGCATCTACCATCATCGGCAGTGACATCGCCGGCAACGCCGTTACCCTGACGGGGGTGAGCGTCCTCGAGCACACGGTTGCGCAGGCGCGCGCGAGCGTCCTGATGGATCCGCGCACCGATGCCCTGCGGCGCTGGCAGGGCCGCGACGCCGATCACGAGGGCAACACTGCCGACAAGCTGCGCGCCGCGTGCGAAAGCGCGGTGGCGTCGAGCCTGTTGCGCGACTGGGCGCGGGCCGACGCCGCATTCGCGACCGCGCTCGCGCTCGTGCGCGGCAGCCCGAGCGGCGGCGGCCGCGCCGAGCGGGCGGTCGTGCTGATGCACGCGCAGTCGCTGCTCGACCGCGGTGCGCCGGTGCAAGCCGCCGAGGCGATGAAGGCGTACGCCGGCGACGGCTCGCGACCGAGCCTCCTGCTCGACGCCCAGATCACCCTCCTCGAGGCGCCGGTGATGGCGCCCGACAACCCGGCGCTGAAGGCGAGCGCGGCGGCGCTGCAGACGTGGGACGCCGTCCACCCGGACGACTCGCTCGCGTGGACGGCGCTCGGCCAGACCTGGGGCAAGCTCGGCGCGCCGCTGCGTGCGCTCCGCGCCGAGGCCGAGTCGCGCTATGCGCTCGGCGACCTGCTGGGTGCCTCCGATCGCCTGCGCGCCGGCCAGCGGCTCGCGCGGGCCGGCGGCCCGGTCGACTTCATCGACGCGTCGGTGCTCGACTCGAGGCTGCGCGCGATCGAGGCCCAGCGCCGGCAGATCGCCGCCGACCAGCGTGCCG
>DASXIP010000140.1:0-7826 GCA_036497875.1 Caldimonas sp. | reverse complement strand
CGCTCGAGCGCCTCGACCCGGTTGCCGACCGCCGCGACCATGCGCTTGACCTGGTGGTACTTGCCTGCCGTCAACGTCAGCCGTAGCTCGTGGTCGCCGACAGCTTCGCACGCCACGGCGCGGACGGTCTCATCGTCGTCGTGCAGCAGCACGCCGGCGAGCAACTGATCGACCTGCTCGCGGCCGATGCGGTGCCTGCAGCGCACCTCGTAGACCTTGGCGACGTGATGCTTCGGCGACGTCAGGCGGTGCAGCAACGTCCCGTCGTCGGTGAACAGGAGAACTCCGGTCGTGTCCTCGTCGAGGCGGCCGACGGCCTGGACGCCGCGCGCGCGCAATGGCGCCGGCAGGAGCGAATAGACGCTCGGATGATGGCGCGGCGACTTCGAGCACTCGTGGCCGGCCGGCTTGTGGAGAACGACGAGCGCACGCTCGCGACAAGGCCAGCGCTCGCCGCCGCGAACGCGGAACCACAGCGCACTCGGATCGAGCTCGCAGTCGAGGTCGCTGACGATGCCGATGCCTTCGACCTCGAGCAGGCCGTGAGCGACGAGCGCGGCGCACTCGCGGCGCGTCCCGAAGCCCTGGCTGAACAGCAGCTGGGCGGGCTTCATCGCCGCGTCGGCTACGAAGTGCTCTAGCGCGCGCCCGCGGCTTCGAGCATCCGCACCATCTCGCCGTGGCCACGTTCGCGCGCGAGCCGCAGCGGCGTGCGGCCCGAGCGATCGGCGAGCGCGGTGCTCGCGCCGGCCCGCAGCAACGCCGCGAGCGTCGCCTGCTGGCGCGGGCCGCCGTCGCCGAGGACGATCGACTCGATCACTGCGGTCCAGTGCAGGTTGTTGACGTGATCGAGCAGCGCGCCGGCGGCGATGAGCTCGCGCACGACGCCGTCGTGGCCGAGGTGCGCGGCAGCGATCAGCGCGGTGCCGTCGTAGCGGCTCGTCACCAGCCTGGCGCTGGCGCCGAGCACGAGCAGCACTTGCAGCGTCTCCTCGTCGTCGGCGACGGCGGCGATCGTCACTGCGTCGTAGCGGTCGCGGTCGAGCGCGGCCGGGTCGGCGCCGGCGCGCAGCAGCGCGGCGACGGCGCTGCGCTGGCGCGCGAACGTCGCCACGTGCAGCGGCGTCCTGCCGTTGCCGTCGCGCCCGTCGATCGCGCCGCGGTCGGCGGCGGCGAGGTGCTCGATCGCCGCGACGTCGCCGCGCGCTGCGGCCGCATGCAGGCCTTTGTACGCGGCGACCTCCGCCGCCGAAGGCGGGCTCTGCGCCGCAGCGACAGGTGCGATCGCGAAGCCGGCGACGCCCGCGAGCGCGATGGCGGGCAGCATGCGGCGGCGAGCCATCGCCTCAGGACGTCAGCTCGAGAACAGTGATCTGGTTGTCCGCCGCCGGCCAGACGCGGCCGACGATGCGCTCGCCGTTGAACTCGGCGACGATCGGCCGCGATGCGGCATCGCCGAGTTTGAGCCGGCTCGACGACTCCCTCGGGACGCCGGCCGGAGTTCCCGGCGGCGGGCTCGCACCGTCGAACGACAGGCTGTCGCGGCCGACGCCGAAGTAGCCGCGCAGCCGCGTCAGCGTCACGATTGAGGCGGCACCACGATCGGCGTCGGCGATCCGCTCCGGGTGCAGGCTGACGTACGACGACGAGCGCGGGAAGGGCGAGCGATAGATGTGCGTCGTCGCGTACCCGGGCGCGGCGACGACGAACTCGTAGCGGGCCGCACCGTCGGCGACGAAGGGCCCCCAGTGGCCGTCTGTGCCGATCGTCTTACGGTGCACGGCCGGGCCGAGGCGTTCGCCGGTTGCCGGATTCGTCGCATAGACCGCGACGGTCGCGCCCGCGAGCGGCAGATTGGTCGCGAAATCGCCTTGCCGGTTGTCGAGGCAGAGACCGCTGACGACGCCGTCGAGCACGACCCTGGCCTCCGGCACGATCGCCAGCGTCGTCGGCGCCCGCCCGGCGATGAAGTGGAATGTTGCGGCGAACGCCTGCGGGCTGAACGATGTCTCGCGGTGGTCGACGCCGGCGATGACGACGTTCTCGGCGCCTTTCAGCGCCGGTCCCTCGGCCGTCACATGCGTCGCCATCCCCGGCGCGCCGAGCAGCGCGCCGTCCGCCTGCGCGTACTTGTCGTTGTGGTCGGAGCGGATCGTCATCCAGGCGACCCCGGGCGTCACTTCGTTGCCGTCACCGCTGCCGCGGTTGAGCGCGCTCAGGAACGGGCCGGCCCCGTTGAACTCGCTGCCGGGCCGGCGTGCCGCATCGGCGTAAACGCCGTGGTTCGGCACGCCGCCGAGAACGACATGCGAGACCACCGCCGCGCCGCCGCCATTGGCGATGAAGTTGCGGATCGCGTAGCCGCCGCGCGAGTTGCCGACCAGCGCGACCTTCTTGGCGCCCGTCGCCGCGAGCACCTTCTTCACCTCGGCGGCGAGGTATGCCATGTGCTCGGCCGCCGAGCTGCGGCCGGGCTGCTCCTTGGTGTCGTCGTCACGCGCGAGCGGATACGGCATGTCGATCGCGAACAGACGGTCGCGCGGCCAGCCGTTCGATTCGAAGCGCCAGATCGTCGCCATCCACAGTGCCGCGGTGTCGCCGTTGCCCGGCACGAAGACGATCGGTGCCAGCTCGTCGGCGGCGTTGGGGGTCGCGCAGGCGACGAGGACCGTGCTGCCGGCAGCGGCCGCGAGGAGCAGGCGCCGACGTGTCATCGCGGGGGTCATTGCCGCTCTCCGGTTCGCTGTTCGGTCGCCGGGCCGAGATCGGCTGCGGCGGGCAGATCGGGCAAGCCGTCGCCGCCGATCCCGCGCGCGGCGCGGACCGCACGAACGACGGCGTCAGCGAGGACGTCGGCGGCGAGCGCGCCGAGGAGCGTCGTCGCCGCCGCCCGGCCGCTGGCCCCGGTCGCGAGGGCGAAGACGACGTCGCCGTCGCCCATCGTGTGGACCGGCTGGATGCTGCGCGCGAGACCGTCGTGCGCCATCTGCGCGACCTTGCTCGCTTCGGCCTTTGTCAGCACGGCGTCGGTCGCGACGATCGCGAGCGTCGTCGCGGCGCCTGCCGCATGGCGAGCGTCGAGCCGCGCCGGCAGCTCGCCGCGCTTGAGCGCCCGCATCGTGTCGTGCAGCGCGCGGCCATCCTCGCTGCGCGCGCCGGCGACGATTCGTCCGGAGCGGGGATCGACGACGTCGCCGATCGCGTTCACCGCGACCAGTGCCGCGACGGTGAGCCCGCCGACTTCGATCGAGGCGGTGCCGATGCCGCCCTTCATCGCGCGCGCGATGCCGAACAGCTTGCCGACCGAAGCGCCCGCACCGGCGCCCACGTTGCCTTCGGCGACCGCACCACGCGACGCCGCTTCGCACGCCGCATAGCCCGCGTCGGCGTCGGGGCGAATGCGCGCGTCGCCGACCCAGAGGTCGAACAGGATCGCCGCGGGAACGATCGGAACCACGAACGGCGGCGGCGCTGCATCGCCCTGGGGCGCGGCGATCGTCGCGCCGATGCCGCGCTCGTCTAGCCAGCGCATGACGCCGCTCGCGGCGTCGAGGCCGAACGCGCTGCCGCCGGCGAGCGTGATCGCGTGGACCTTGTCGATGGCGTTGATCGGCGCGAGCAGCTCGGTCTCGCGCGTTCCCGGCGACGCGCCGCGAACGTCGACGCCGGCGACTGCGCCGTCGCGCGCGAGTACGACCGTGCAGCCGGTCGGCCTTCGCGTGTCGGTGAAGTGGCCGACCTCAAGGCCGGCGACCGCAGTCAGGCCGAACGGCACCGATGCTTCAGGCGAAGACGCCGGCCGTCGCCTGCATCCGGCGCGACACTTCGCCGATCTGGAACAGCGTGTCGCCGAGCGTCATCTCGATCACGGTCAGTCGCTTGAAGTAGTGGCTCGCCGCGTACTCGTCGGTGACGCCGATGCCGCCGTGCAGCTGGATGCATTGCTGGCCGACGAAGCGCATCGAGTTGCCGAGCTGGACCTTCGCCTGGGCGAGAGCGCGCCGGCGCGCCGCCGGCTGCTCGCCGAGCTTCAGCGTCGCGTAGTAGCTCATCGAGCGTGCCAGCTCGAGCTGCATCTTGACGTCGGCGATGCGATGGCGCAACGCCTGGAAGCTGGCGATGGCGACGCCGAACTGCTTTCTCGTGTTCATGTACTCGACCGTGAGGGCGACGAGCTTGTCCATCGCCCCGACCGCTTCGGCCGCGAGCGCGGCGATGCCGGTGTCTGCTGCCAGCTCGAGCGCGGCGAATGCAGCGCCCGGCGCGATCAGCTCGATCGCGCCGGCCTCCTTCAGCACCAGATCGGCAGCGCTGGCGCCGTCCTGCCTCGGATACGCGCGGACCTCGACGCCGGGCTGGCCGGGCGCGACGAGAAATAGGCCGACGCCGCCGGCATCGTCGACGCCGCCGCTCACCCGCGCCGAAACGATGAACGCGTTCGCCGCGCCGCCCGCCGGAACGGCGATCTTGGTGCCGCTGATCCGCCAGGCGTGGCCGCTGCCGTGCGCCGTCGTCTCGACATGGCCGAGGCGGTAGCGCGAATGGCGCTCTTCATGCGCGAGGACGACGATTTCCTTGCCTTCGGCGATGTGCTCCAGGCGCGGCGTCGCGGCTTGCTCATGGCCGGCGCGCAGCACGCTCGTCGCCACCAGGGCGACGGCGGCGTAGGGCTCGAGCACGAGACCGCGGCCGAGCTCCTCGAGCACGACCATGGCGTCGACCGGGCCGAGGCCGAGGCCTCCTTGCGCTTCGGGAACCTGGAGGCCGCAAATGCCGAGGTCGCCGATCTCCTTCCAGGCGTCGCGCGAGAAGCCGCCCGCCTTGACGATGCCGCGGCGACGCTCGAAGTCGTAGCCGCGCTCGACCCAGCGGCGCACCGTGTCGCGCAGCATCTCTTGATCGTCAGAGAAGTCGAAGTCCATGTCAGCTCCCGAGGACCGTCTGGGCGACGATGTTTCGCTGCACCTCGTTGCTGCCGCCGTAGATGGTGGTCTTGCGCATGTTGAAGTAGGTGCCGGCGAGCGGCGCGACGAAGGCGCCTGCGGCCTGGTCGGGCTGCCAGCCCGCCGCGACGAGCTCGCGCTGCAGCGGCACCGCTGCCGGTCCGGCGGCGAGCATCATCAGCTCGCTGTAGCGCTGCTGGATCTCGCTGCCGCGGATCTTCAGCAGGCCGGCGACGTCGAGGCTCTGCTTGCCGCTCTTCTCGGCCGAAAGCACGCGCAGCACCATCATCTCGAGGGCGACGACATCGACCTCGAGCAACGCGATCTGGTCGCGGAAGCGGCCGTCGCCGTAGACGCCCTCGGCCTCGGCGATCCGCTTCAGCCGCTCGAGCTCGCGTTTGGCGCGGTTGACGTCGGCGATGTTGGTGCGCTCGTGCGCGAGCAGGTACTTGGCGTAGGTCCAGCCCTTGTTCTCCTCGCCGATGAGCTGATCGGCGGGGACCTCGACGTTGTCGAACCAGACCTCGTTGACCTCGTGCGCGCCTTCCATCGTGATGATCGGCCGCACCGTGATGCCGGGGCTCTTCATGTCGATCAGGAGGAAGCTGATCCCGGTCTGGGGCTTGCCGTCGCTGCTCGTGCGGACGAGGCAGAAGATCCAGTCGCCGTACTGGCCGAGCGTCGTCCAGGTCTTCTGGCCGTTGACGATGTACTTCTCGCCACGCCGCTCGGCGCGCGTCTTCAGCGACGCCAGGTCCGATCCGGAGCCCGGCTCGCTGTAGCCCTGGCTCCACCACACCTCGCCGCTGGCGATGCCGGGCAGGAAGCGCTTCTGCTGCTCCGGCGTGCCGAACGCCATGATCACCGGCGCCACCATCACCGGCCCGAACGGGACGACGCGCGGCGCGCCGGCGAGTGCGGTCTCTTCCTCGAACAGGTGCTTCTGGATCGCGTTCCAGCCCGGGCCGCCGAACTCCTTCGGCCAGCCCCAGCCGTGCCAGCCCTTCTGACCGAGGATCTTCGCCCAGCGCTGCATGTCGTCGCGCGTCAGGTGGATCGCGTTTCGGACCTTGTCGCTGATCTCCTTGGGCAGGTTCTCGCGCACCCAGGCGCGGATCTGCTCGCGAAAGGCGAGCTCCTCAGGGGTGAAGGCGAGGTCCATCGACGTCTCCGGGCGCAGTCGAGCGCCCTTTTTAGCACGATGGTTCGATGTACCTTGTCCACGGGGGGACAGCCGGCGTGCTGCACCTCAATAGCGCAGGTCGAGCGTCATGACGTCGTTCTCGCGTTTCATCTGGAAACGCGTCAGGAAGCTGTTGCCGAGCAGGATGAACGGCATCGGCGCCGGCGACACGACGGTGTCGACTTCGTAGACCTCGACGTCGCCGATTCGCACCGACGGCACCTTCGTAAAGAAGACCGGCGAGTCGCCGTTGGCCGTCCTGCTCATCCCCCGCCGCCCGCTCTTCCAGTCGATGCCGAGACGGTCGGCCTCGTACTGGTCCATCGACACCATGGTCGCGCCGGTGTCGACGACGAAACGCACGGCCTTGCCGTTGATCGTCCCGGGCGCGTAGAAGTGGCCACCCGTCTGCGCCGTGAGGACGATCCGCTTGCCGCCGCCGGGGCTCGCCTTGCCGCCGAGATTCACCTGCGCATCGCCGAGCCGGAGCGTGACGCGCTTGCCCTGGACTTCGATCACCGCATCGTTGCCGGTGACGCTGAGAAGGCGAACGCCATCGACCGATGCGCCGACGGCGACGGTCCTCGGCCTGCCGTCGATGACGAGCAGGGCGCTCTTGCCGAAGCTGCCGCCCATCGAGACGGTCTGCGCCGACGCTGCCGCGCCGATCGCGGCCAGGATCGCGGCGGTGAGCAGACGCATCGGCTCAGTCACGGAAGTTGCTGAACGAGAGCGGCAGGTCGGCGACTTCCTTGCGGATCAGCGCGATCGCTGCCTGGAGGTCGTCGCGCTTGGCGCCGTTGACGCGCACCGTGTCGCCCTGGATCGATGACTGCACCTTGAGCCTGCTCTGCTTGATCGTCGTCTGCAGCTTCTTCGCCGTGTCGGCGTCGATCCCGCTCCTGACGACGAGCGTTTGCCGGACCTTGTCGCCGCCGATCTTCTCGATCTGAGCGCTGCGGTCGATGAAGCGCGCGTCGACGTTCCTCTTGGCGAGCTTGGCGAGCAGGATATCGAACACTTGGCCGAGCTGGAACTCGTTGTCGGCGAAGAGCGTGACAAGCTTCTCTTTCAGCTCGACCCGCGACGACGATCCCTTGAAATCGAAGCGCGTGCCGATCTCCTTGCCGGCCTGGTCGACGGCGTTCTTCAGCTCGACCAGATTGGGGTCGAGGACGGTGTCGAAGCTGGGCATTGTGCGAACCTCCCCCGACCGGGCCCCTGCACTCGCGATGTGCGCGCCGATGGTCCAAAATTCTCCCATGCAAATCGATGCGGGGGTCAACCTCAAGCCCTACAACACCTTCGGCCTGCCGGCGGTGGCGAAGACGCTCGTGCGCATCGCCAGCGACGCCGACGTGCGCCGGGTCGTCGACGACAGGAAGCTCGGCCGGGCGCCGAAGTTCATTCTCGGCGGCGGCAGCAACATCATCCTGACGCGCGACATGCCGCAGGTCGTCCTCAAGGTCGAGGTGCGCGGCATGCGCATCGTCGAGGAGCGCGCCGACGCAGTCATCGTCGAGGCCGGCGGCGGCGAGGGCTGGCACGACCTTGTCGCGTTCACGCTCGACCAGGGCTGCCCCGGGCTCGAGAACCTGGCGCTGATCCCGGGCACCGTCGGCGCGGCGCCGGTGCAGAACATCGGCGCCTACGGGGTCGAACTGAAGGAGCTCTTCGAGTCGCTCGACGCGGTCGATCTC
>DASXIP010000139.1:0-10561 GCA_036497875.1 Caldimonas sp. | reverse complement strand
CCGCCGAGCTGCTGCGCAGCATCGCGAACCCACCCGGCGCAGCGTGCTGGCCGTTGACTGCGCCGAGCTTCATCGTCGTGCGAGAGCGGCCGCAAGATGTGGCGCGGACCCGCGAGCTCTTGGCCTTCTTCGATTGGGCGTTGACGCAGGGTCAGGCGGCCGCGATCGCGCTCGACTACGTGCCGCTTCCCGAAGTGGCCACGCTCGCGATCCGCAGCACTTGGCAGACGTACCTGCGCGACGCCGCCGGCAGTCCCTTTTGGTCGGGACCGCCGAGACCCTGAGGACGCCGTCGCAGCCGTCGCGGTCAGCCGAGGTCGGTGATTCGTTCCCGCGGCGCCTCGCCGGCAAGGCTCTCGTACGCCTTCATGCGAGAGACATCATGTTGCTGCATCCCGTCGGGACAGAAGAGTTCGAAGCGGACGTCTCCTGCGACCAGCCCGAGCACGCCGATGCCGACGACCTTCTCGCCGACGCGCGACTGCAGCCGGTCGGGGAGGATGAACGCGGACGAGGGCATCCAGAGGTGGCGCACACCAGCCGCGTCGGCGTCGAGGTACTGGTGCGTATGGCCGGAGACGACGAGCCGCAGTGTGCGGCGGAGCGGACCCTCGAGCAGTCGGCGCGCCGCCGCCACCGGCACGTACCGTCCGACGATCTTCGGATCGCTCGCCACTGTTCGCAGCAGCGGGCGATGCAGGAAGAGTACGGTGGATCGCGCTGACGATGCAATCGCCGCGCCTTCGAGCCATCGCCATTGCTCGTCCTCCCGTGGGCTGTCGCTGCCGAGCAGCTGGGCGTTGATCCCGACCAGCTGCCAGTCGCCGGCGCCGACGATCCAGCGGTCGCTCCCGAAGAAGTGCTGGTAGCGCTCGTACAGAGATTCGTCGACAGGGGCTTCGCCGCAGCCGGCGCCGACGTCGTGGTTGCCGGGAACGAATCGCAGATGCGTCGGCCACCCCGTCGCCAGCGCCGCCGCGAACGGGATCTCGTCCGGCTGCGACTGGCCGTCGAGCGTGATGTCGCCGAGGTGCACGGTCAGGTCGGGGCGAAGCCGCTCGACGGCGCGCCGCGCCGCGTACCAGTTGGCGACGCACTCCGGCGCACGCGCCGAAACGTGGGTGTCGGACAGCAGCGCGATTCGCACGGTGTTGCCTCCGCTGGCTACAGGCCACGCTCCACGAGGTAATTCGCCCGCGACAGCGATGACGAGCGCTGAGCGAGCGAGGGACGTGGAACCTGGACGAGGCGCACGCGGTCTCCGAAAGTGTCTGGAGATCGCAGGGTAGGGCGCACGAGTGACGCTTCGGTGACGTCAGGACATCGTCAGCGGCGCGAAGGCGCGATCGCCGCATCCGCGCGGCCGGTCCGTCGGCAGTCGGCGGCTGTCGCCAGGCACACGGCTCAGAACAGGCGGGTGAAGATCCAGTACAGAGTCCCTGACAGCACGATCGCCGCGGGCAGCGTCAGCACCCACGCGAGCAGGAGGCTGCGTACCGTCGCCATCTGCAGGCCCGAGCCGTTGGCCGCCATCGTTCCGGCGACGCCCGACGAGAGCACGTGTGTTGTCGATACGGGCAGGCCGTACATGTCGGCGGCGCCGATCGTCATCATCGCAACCAGCTCAGCCGATGCGCCTTGCGCGTACGTGAGGTGCGTCTTGCCGATCTTCTCGCCGACGGTGACGACGATGCGCTTCCAGCCGATCATCGTGCCGAGGCCGAGCGCGATGGCGACCGCGACCTTGACCCACACGGGGATGAACTTCGTCGCTGCGTCGACCTCGGCCTTGAACTCCTTGAGGTTGTCCTTGGTCGCGGCGTCGAACCGCGCGTTCGGGTCCTTGTCGAGGAAGCGGATCGCCTCCGAAACAAGGTACATGTCGTTGCGGACGTTCGGCACCGCCGCCGCCGGCACCTTGGCCAGCGAGCCGTGCGCCTTCACTTGCTCGCCGATGCTGCCTGCGATCGCCCCGACAGCGGGGACGACGTCGGGCGCGAATTGCCTTGTGCGGATGTAATCGGAGAGCGCCTTGCGCGGGTCCGCAGGGACCGCAGCGCCGTCGCTGCCGTTCGCCATCGACCGCTGCGTGACTTGCGCGACCGCGGCGAAGCGCGTCGTCTGGTCGGCCGGCATCGCGTGGTTCAACGCATACGCCATCGGCACGGTGCCGACCAGGATCAGCATGATGAGCCCCATGCCTTTCTGGCCATCGTTGGAGCCGTGCGCGAACGAAACGCCGGTGCAGGTCAGCACCAGGAGGCTGCGGATCCACCACGGCGGCGGCTGGTTGCCTTTGGGCTCCTCGTACAGGTCGCGCCGCTTCACCAGCGCGCGCAGCGCGAGCAGGAGAAGCGCAGCGCAGCAGAAGCCGACCAGCGGCGACAGCAGGAGCGAATAGCCGACCTTGGTGACCTGGCTCCAGTCGACGCCGCTGGTGCCGTCACGGCCGTGCATCAGCGCGTTGGCGATGCCGACGCCGATGATCGAGCCGATCAGCGTGTGCGACGACGACGCCGGCAGGCCGAGCCACCACGTTCCGAGGTTCCAGACGATGGCCGCGATCAGGAGCGCGAAGACCATCGCGAATCCGGCGCTCGAGCCAACCTGCAGGATCAGCTCAACCGGCAGCAGCGAGATGATGCCGAACGCGACCGCGCCGCTCGAGACGAGCACGCCGAGGAAGTTGAAGACGCCCGACCAGACGACGGCGAAGTTGGGCGGCAGCGAGTGCGTGTAGATCACCGTCGCCACGGCGTTCGCGGTGTCGTGGAAGCCGTTGACGAACTCGAAGCCGAGCGCGATCAGCAGCGCGACGCCGAGCAGCAGGTAGGGAACCCAGGTCGTCGCCGGCGTTTGCGCGGCGCTGACGTCGGCGACGAGGCTGTAGGCCGTGAACAGCAGGCCCGCGCCGAGCAGGGCTGCGAACATGATCCAGGTGAGCGGACCGGGCTTGCGGTCGAGGGCGGGGCGGCCGGCGGCCGGCTGCGCCGGCAACGCCGCGGCAGCGGCGATCGAGTTCATGAGGGCGTCGCCAGAAGTGAAAGCGTTGGATGCTCCCGGACGTTCATGACAGCTCGGTGTCAGCGGCGCCGACGTCACGGAGCTGTCATCGACCGACGCTAGGGTCTGGCGCCCCTCCCTCGTCGCGAGCCGACCGATGACAGCCAACGACCGCGAAACCATTCGCAGGCTCCGCGAGGAGCTGGCCGACGGCTTCGACGAGGAACTCGAGCTCGAGCTTGACGACGGCGACGCGCACCGCACTGGCGATATCACCGCGGACGCGGCTACCCGCGAGAGCCGGCGCCACTACTTCAGGGAGCTGTTTCGGCTCCAGGGCGAGCTCGTCAAGCTGCAGGACTGGGTGGCGGCGACGGGTCATCGCGTCGTGGTGCTCTTCGAAGGCCGCGACGCGGCGGGCAAGGGCGGCGTGATCAAGCGCATCACACAGCGGCTCAATCCGCGCGTGTGTCGCGTCGCCGCCTTGCCTGCGCCCAACGACCGGGAGCGGACGCAGTGGTATTTCCAGCGCTACGTCTCGCACCTGCCGGCAGGCGGCGAGATCGTCCTGTTCGATCGCAGCTGGTACAACCGGGCGGGCGTCGAGCGCGTCATGGGCTTTTGCGACGACGCGCAGTACGAGGAATTCTTCCGCTCGGTGCCCGAGTTCGAGCGCATGCTCGTGCGTTCCGGTATTCAGCTCCTCAAGTACTGGTTCTCGATTACCGACGAAGAGCAGCACCTCCGCTTCCTCGCGCGCATGCACGATCCACTGAAGCAGTGGAAGCTGAGCCCGATGGACCTCGAATCGCGCCGCCTTTGGGAGCAGTACACGCGCGCCAAGGAAATCATGCTCGAGCGCAGCCACATCCCCGAGGCGCCGTGGTGGGTCGTGCAGGCGGTCGACAAGAAGAAGGCGCGCCTGAACTGCATCGCTCACCTGCTGTCGTCGATGCCGTACGAGGAGCCGGAGCGCGAACCCGTCGTCATGCCCGAACGCGTCCACCACAAGGACTACGTCCGCCACCCGATTCCTCAGGGCATGCTGGTTCCCGAGGTGTATTGAGAGCTGCACCTCGCGAGGCCGGAAGGATGAGTCCGCGCTCAGCCGCCTGCGAGGAGACGCAACCGGAACCAGTCGACGATCTTTGCGTCGACCGCTGGCACTTCCTTTGCGCGGTCGAAGCCGGATGGATCGTTGAGCATCCTGCCGATCAGGCCGTCGAGGCCAGGCGGCGACGGCGACAGCAGCGCACCGTGGCCACCGTCGGGAAAGTCGGCGAGGTGCTCGCACGACCGGCATGCCGCGAGCACGGCGTCGCCGTGAAAGCGTGGGATGAGCCAGAGGTCGTGGCGTGCGGTGACGATGGCGAGCGGCACGCGCGGCGCGGCGAGCGTGGCCATGTCGAAGTCGGCCGCCGCAGGCACGCCGGCGACGATCGCGGCGATGCGGGGATCGCTGTCCTCGCGCAGGCGCGTGTCCGAGGCGAAAAGATGGTCGATCGCGCGGCGCGCAAAGAAGCGCTTGAGCGGGTCGAGCAAGCCGCCGGTGAGCTGGGTCGCGAGGCCGACGCACGACTGGAAGTCGGCCGCGAGCTCGGCATCGCAATGGCGCGCGAAGAGCGCCGGCGACCAGCGTCCGCCGGCGAGGCTGAGCGCGGTATGCCCGCCCGCCGACATGCCATACAGGCCGACCCGATCGGTCGCGACCAGCGGCGCGAAGCGCGCGTCGGCGCCGACGGCGTCGATCGCGTGGCTCACCTCGCGCGGTCGGATCGTCCAGCTCTCGGGCCCGGGACGGCTCGGATCGCGGGTGCTGTCGGCGTGGTGCTCCGGAAACGCGACGACGAAGCCGGCGCCGACGAGCGCCTGCGCCAGGTTCGCGTGGACCCACGGCGATCCGCCCGAACCGTGCGAAACGACGACGAGGTGGCCGTTGCCACGCGCCGGCGCGGCGTCTTCGGCGAGCGAGAACGTGAACGGTCCGCGCTTGACCGTCGCCGGCTCGGCGGTCGTCGGATAGAAGACCGTGACCGGGCCGTCGTCGCCGGTCGGGGCCAAGCGGGTCAGGCCGACGGCGGCGCCGGCAGGCGCCGCCACCGAGGCCGCCGCGAGCACGCCCGCGGCGAAGGCGGCGATTCGGATGCAGCGAGCGCGAGCCCGCCTGCAGACGTCGTTCATTGGATCTCCTCGTCGAAGGCCCGTTGCCTTCGAAGCGGGACGATGCCGGCGACCGACGGTCGCGTCTCGCCGAAGTCCGCGACACGCGCGGATCGGCTGGCCGATTTCAGGATTCGGCCAGATGTTGGCTGCGAAACTCGGTCGGCGTGACGCCGGTCGCAGCCTTGAACGCGCGGTTGAACGGGCCGATCGACTGAAAGCCGGCCTCGAGCGCGATCGTCAGCACCGGCAACTCGCGCTGCGCCGGATCGCGGAGCGCCCGCCGCGCCTCGTCGAGCCTGAAGCTGTTGATGAAGGCGTTGAAGTTGCGATGACCGAGGCGGCGGTTGATGACGCGGCGCAGCCGGTACTCGGGCACGCCGAGGCGGCCAGCGAGACCAGCGACCGTGAGGCCTTCGAGCCGGTAAACACGCTCGTCGCGGATCAAGGTGTCTAGCCGGGCGACGAGGCGCTCGTCGCCCGGCTCGGGCGCGGTGTCACGCTCGTCGTCCGCTTCCGGCTCGGCGATCCTCGCGTGCTCCGGCGCTGCTGCCTCCGCGGGCGCAGGGAAGAGCTCCGAGGGCCCGACCCGCAGCAGCGCCACGGCGACGACCGCGATCATCGCCAGCATCGCCGCGACGTCGAGCGTCGCCGTCGTGCCAAGCAGCCGGCCGTCAGGCGAGGCGAGACGCGCGCCGAGCGATGCGACCGTGTAGGCGATGCCGGCGACGACGATGAAGACGCGCAGCCGCCGGCGCCTCTCGACCAGGTCAAGCCGCCACGTCGAGCCCGCCGCAACGGCGGCGAGCAGCGCGCAGAGTAGCGGTACGCTGCGCTGCACGGCGACGGCGATGCGGCCCAGGACGTCGGCTGTGCTCCAGCCGTTCGCGCAGTTGAAGGCGCTGATCGCGGCGGCTCCCAGCCACGCGGCGGCGTGCCATGGACGCGGCGCGAAGTCGTCGTCGCAAAGCGCCTTGACGAAGATCCAGAACAGAACTGCGTTGCCGACCGAGACCGCGACCAGAGGCACCCGCCAGAGGCGCGGCAGCGACGATTCGAGGGCCGGCGTCGCGCTCACCACCTCGACGATCAAGCCGATCGCGAACACGACGCCGATGCGCGAAGCCCAGGCATGCGGTCGGTCCCGGGCAAGCCGCAGCGCGACGAGCGCGAGCAGGGCGACGACCGTGCCGCGCAGCGCGGCATCAAGAAGCATCATGGCGAGTCGATCTTAGGCGAGCGAGCGAGCGCGCTGTTCACGGGGCGCCTACGTAGACTCGGCACCCGAATGCCCGCACCGCTAGAAACGAGCGGGTCTTGGTCACCCGTCGGGAGGGATTGCGAAGCCCCAAGCGCCGCAAGATCGACTATGTAGACCCGCGGAGCGCGGCCGGCGATAGAAATGCGTTCGGTCGTGAGCAGTCAGTCGAGACTCTCTTTCGGATGCCCACTTCAGACTGGCTGCCGTCGTTGACGGACGAAGAGCTTGAGATAAGGGCCGGCGCCGTCGCTCACGCGCTGTCGCGGGTCGCCTTGCTTGATCGCCTTGATCGTGCGGTCAGAGGGGATGAGGTGCTGTGCCATGCAGGAACTTTCGTTGCGAGTTCCTGCAGATTTTCGAGTTCCTGCAGAAGTTCCTGCAATGTGATCTCGGAAGCGTCGGAATTTCGAGGCACCTCCATGGACAAGAAAAAAGCCTTAGAGCGTTGATTCTCTAAGGCTTTTCGGATCTCCCGGAACTTGCCGGGATCTTGCTGGATTGTCCGATGGTGGAGAGGAGGAGGATCGAACTCCCGACCTTCGCATTGCGAACGCGACGCTCTCCCAGCTGAGCTACCCCCCCACTGCAGCTGCAAGTCTAGCAAAGGCGCGCTGCCGCGACCTCGGCGCGGCCACATAGGCTGGTGCAATTCGCCGGATTGAGGCGAAGTATTGCTGGGCCGGCGCGAACGCAGTAGCGTCGGGCATCGGCGCCGCTCAGCCGGCGTCGCCGCAACCAGGAGATCGACATGGGACTGAAGGGATCGAAGACCGAGCAGAGCCTGCGCGATGCGTTCGCCGGCGAATCGCAGGCCAACCGCCGCTATCTCTACTTCGCGAACAAGGCCGACATCGAAGGCCAGAACGACGTCGCCGCGTTGTTCCGCTCGACCGCCGAAGGCGAGACCGGCCATGCCCACGGCCACCTCGAGTTCCTCGAGCAAGTCGGCGACCCGGCGACCGGGCTGCCGATCGGCCCGACGAAGGCCAACCTGAAGGCCGCGATCGCCGGCGAGACGCACGAGTACACCGACATGTACCCGGGCATGGCCAAGATGGCGCGGGAAGAAGGGTTCGACGAGGTCGCCGACTGGTTCCAGACGCTCGCCAAGGCCGAGCGCTCGCACGCCAACCGCTATCAGAAGGCCCTCGACGCGTTCGTCGACTGACGCGCGCCGAGGCACCGCGACAAGGGCCCGCACGGCCCTTGTTCGTTGCTGGAGACCACCTTTCGATGACGCTGCGCGAAGGCAACCTCGAGGCGCCGACCCGGCACCCGATCGACTGGCAGAGCGCCGATTACCGCGACGAGGCCAAGGCGCTTGCGGAGATGGAGCGCGTCTTCGACATCTGCCACGGCTGCCGCCGCTGCGTGAGCCTGTGCCAGTCGTTCACGACTTTGTTCGACCTGGTCGACGCGACTGCCGACGGCGAAGTGCACGGCGTCGCCAAGAAGGACTACGCGAAGGTCGTCGAGCAGTGCTATCTGTGCGACCTCTGCTACATGACCAAGTGCCCATACGTGCCGCCGCATCCGTGGAACGTCGACTTCCCGCACGTCATGCTGCGCGCGAAGGCGATTCGCTACGGCAAGGGTGAGGTCGCGACCGGCGCGAAGCTGCTCGCGTCGACCGACGTTCACGGCCAGCTCGCCGGCATCCCGATCGTCGTCCAGGCGGTCAACGCCGCCAACCGGACGCCGCTGGTGAGGAAGGTGCTGAAGGCGACGCTCGACATCCATCCCGACGCCTGGCTACCACCGCTCGCGACCAAACGCTTCCGCCGCGCCGTGAAGAAGAAGGACAGCGCGACGAGCGTCGTCGACGGTGAACGCAGCCCGGGCAAGGTCGCGCTGTTCTCGAGTTGCATCGTCAACTACAACGAACCCGGGATCGGACTCGATCTCGTCGCCGTCCTCGAGCACAACGGCATCCCGTACGAGGTCGTCGAGAAGGAGAGTTGCTGCGGCATGCCCAAACTCGAGCTCGGCGACCTGGAAGGCGTCGCGAAGCTGAAGGAGAAGAACATCCCGGTGCTGGCGCGCTATGCGCGCGAGGGTTACGCGATCGTCACGCCGATCCCGTCGTGCACGCTGATGTTCAAACAGGAGCTGCCGCTGCTGTTCGCAGACGACGCCGACGTCAAGCTCGTCCAGGAGGCGATGTTCGATCCTTTCGAGTACCTGATCGCGCGCCACCGCGACGGCCTCCTGAAGACCGACTTCAAGCGGCCGCTCGGCAAGGTCAGCTACCACGTGCCGTGCCATGGGCGGGTGCAAAAGATCGGCCGCAAGACCGAGGAAATGCTGAAGCTGATCGGTCAGACCGTGACGGTCGAGCTGACGACCGTCGAGCGCTGCTCGGGCCACGCGGGGACGTACGGCGTCAAGACCCAGACCCATCCGCTGGCGATGAAGATCGGCCGGCCGGTGTTCCGGGCGATGGCGGCGCCCGGGCCCGACGTCATCAGCTCCGACTGCGCGCTCGCCGGCCATCACATCGCGCAGGGCATGGCCAACGATGGCGCCGCGGGCGCCGAGCTGCGCCACCCGCTCAGCCTGCTGCGGCGCGCCTACGGGCTGGACTAGCGATGGCGATCACGCGCGACAGCCTGCTCTCGCTCGAGGAGTACGCCAAGGTGCGCCAGTCGAGCCGCGCCGAGGTCATCGCCCATCGCAAGCTCCGCACGGTGCGCCTCGGCGAGCATCTGAGCGTGCAGTTCGAGGACGAGGCGACGATCCGGCGCCAGATCCAGGAGATGCTGCACATCGAGAAGATCTTCGACCAGGCCGGCATCGAGGGCGAGATCGAGGCCTACGCGCCGCTCGTTCCCGACGGCACCAACTGGAAGGCGACGATGCTGATCGAGTACCCCGATCCGAACCAGCGCAAACGCGAGCTGGCGCGGCTGATTGGCATCGAGGACGCGGTCTTCGTCGAGGTCGAGGGGCATGCGCGCGTCTACGCCATCGCCGACGAGGACCTCGACCGCGAGAACGACGAGAAGACGTCAGCGGTCCATTTCCTGCGTTTCGAGCTGGCGCAGGATGCGCGCGAGGCAGTGCGCGCAGGCGCCAGCGTTCGCCTCGGCTGCAACCACACGAACTATCCCGCGCATACCGAGATCGGCCAGGAAACGCTCGCCAGCCTCGCCGGCGACCTGCGCTGACGGGCAATCGACGATTTAGTCAATATCGATTGGGTAGCTCGTATCGATAGCCTAAACTGCGTTCCTGTCGTGCCCTCCAGCGGCACCTCTTCAACCAGACAGGAACCGCATGAAAACGATCGGTGACAAGCTCGAAGCCTTCAGCGTCCAAGGCGTCAAGCCGGGCTTCAACCAGCACGAGGAAAACGGCGTCTCGGCGTTCGAGACGATCACCGAGAAGAGCTTCCCGGGCAAGTGGAAGGTGATCTACTTCTGGCCGAAGGACTTCACTTTCGTCTGCCCGACCGAGATCGTCGGCTTCGACAAGCTCGCGACGCAGTTCGAGGAGCGCGACGCGGTCCTGCTCGGCGGCTCGACCGACAACGAGTTCGCCAAGCTCGGCTGGCGGCGCGACCACAAGGACCTCTCCAGACTCGGCCACTGGAGCTTCGGTGACTCCAAGGGATCGCTCGTCGACCAGCTCGGCATCCGTGATCGCAATGAAGGCGTGGCGCTGCGCGCGACCTTCATCGTCGATCCCGCGTCCAGGTCCTGGAAGTTGTTCGGCGCCCCGACATAGACGACGTTCGCGCCGGGAGCCATCCCGTGTACCGCCTCGACGTCGAGCGTCTCCTCGGTCGACCAACCCTGCGGATCCTGCTTCTTGCCCTCCTCAGGATGGTGATAGGTCCCCGGAGCGACGACCTGGGTGAACTGGTTGCCCGTGAACGTGGGCAGCCCCCGCTTCAGCGACCACTGATTGGCGTCCTGCCGGATCGTGGGCGAGGCGTAGGCATCGACGATCGCCACCGTCTGGCCGCTGCCGTCGAGGCTACTCGCGCCGAGGCCGTAGGCGCCCTTGATCTGCTGCGGCGTGTACCCGCACGGAGCGTAAGGCAGCGCTCGGGACCCATACGGATTCGAGAACCCCGTGGCCAGTTGCTGACCCCAGTATGCGGAGCACGGCTGCGCGCTCACGAACGCCGGCGGT
>DASXIP010000138.1:0-5613 GCA_036497875.1 Caldimonas sp. | reverse complement strand
AGCAGCTCCTCGTTGGCGACCGCTTCGACGATGTCGGTCATGTCATCGAGCTTGAACAGCGCGACGCGCCCGCGCATGCCGTTGACGACGCGCAGCTCGCCGACGATGCCGGCGAGCAGCAGCGTCTCGCGGCTGTCGATGAGGTCGGCGATGCGCAGCTTGGCGAAGCGGCGAACCTCAGCCGCGCTCTGGTCGAACAAGTGGCCGGAGAGATAGAAGCCGAGCGCCGACTTCTCGAGCGTCAAGCGCTCCTTGATGCTCCACTCGCGGACCACGGCGAGCGGCGGCTCCTCGGTGCTCGCGCCATGCGAGTCGCCGCCGTCGAAGGGCGCATCGAAGAGGCCGCCCTGGTCGGCGTGCGCGGCCTGCGTCTCGGCCCAGTCGAGCGCGACCCCGGCAGCGGCCAGCAGCGGCGCGCGCGCGCCGTGGATGCGGTCGAACGCGCCGGACTTGATCAGCGCCTCGAGAACGCGGCGGTTGATCCGGCCGCGGTCGACCCGGCGACAGAAGTCGAACACGCTCTTGAACGGGCCACCGGCGTCGCGCGCGGCGACGATCGCCTCGATCGCGCCCTGCCCGGTGCCCTTGATTGCGCCGAGGCCGTAGCGCACCGAGTTCGCCGTCAAGGGCTCGAAGCGATAGGTGCCGGCGTTGATGTCGGGCGTCTCGATCGTGACGCCGAAGGTCTTGGCATCGGCGACGAGCGCCTTCAGCTTGTCGCTGTTGTCGATCTCGACCGACATGTTGGCGGCGAAGAACTCGGCCGCGAAATGGACCTTGATCCACGCCGTGTGATATGCAAGCAGCGAGTAGGCGGCGGCGTGCGACTTGTTGAAGCCATAGCCGGCGAACTTCTCCATCAGGTCGAAGACCTCGTCGGCAGCCTCGGCGGAGATGCCTTTCTTCGCCGCGCCCTCGCGGAAGATCGCGCGGTGCTTGGCCATCTCCTCGGGCTTCTTCTTGCCCATCGCCCGGCGCAGCAGGTCGGCGCCGCCGAGCGAATAGCCGCCGAGGATCTGCCCGGCCTGCATCACCTGCTCCTGGTAGACCATGATCCCGTAGGTCTCGCCGAGCACGGATTCGAGCAGCGGGTGCGGATAGCGCACCTCCTCGCGGCCGTGCTTGCGCGCGCAAAAGCTCGGGATGTTCTCCATCGGCCCGGGCCGAAACATCGCATTCAGCGCGATCAGGTCCTCGAGGCGGTTCGGCTGCGCGTCCTTCAGCATCCGCCGCATGCCCGAGCTTTCGAACTGGAACACCGACTCGGTACGGCCGTCGGAGAAGAGTCGATAGACCTTGGCGTCGTCGAGCGGCAGCGCCTCGTAGGAGAAATCGCGCTGCTCTGGATAGCGGGCGACGATGAGGTCCTTAGCGAGTTCGAGGATCGTCAGCGTGGCAAGGCCGAGGAAGTCGAACTTGACGAGGCCGATCGCCTCGACATCGTCCTTGTCGAACTGGCTGACGGCACTCGCGCTGCCGGGCTGCATGTAGAGCGGGCAGTAGTCGGTGATCCTGCCGGGCGCGATCAGCACGCCGCCGGCGTGCATGCCGACATTGCGCACCAGGCCTTCTGCCTTCTCGGCCAGCGCGAGCAGCTCGGCGACCTCCTCTTCGTTCCTCTCGCGCTGCTCGATTTCAGGCGCTTCGCGGCGCGCGTAGATGATGTTGCCGTCGGGTCGCTCGGGCGGGCGCTTCAGCGTCACGGTCTTGCCGGGCGGCGCCGGCACGAGCTTGGCGATCGAGTCGACATGGCCATAGCTCATGCCGAGGACGCGGCCGATGTCGCGCAACGCCGCCTTCGCCGCCATGGTGCCGAAGGTCGCGATCTGGCTCACCGCATCGCGGCCGTACTTCGCCTTGACGTAGTCGATGACGCGGTCGCGGTTGGCCTGGCAGAAGTCGATGTCGAAGTCGGGCATCGACACCCGTTCGGGATTGAGGAAGCGCTCGAACAGCAGCTCGTAGCGGAGCGGGTCGATGTCGGTGATGTTGAGCGAGTACGCGACCAGCGAACCTGCGCCCGAGCCGCGCCCGGGGCCGACCGGACAGCCGTTCGTCTTCGCCCAGTTGATGAAGTCGGCGACGATCAGGAAGTAGCCGGGGAAACCCATCTTCAGGATCGTCTCGATCTCGAAGTCGAGCCGAGCGCCGTAACGCGGCCGCTCGCGCTCGCGCACCGCCGGGTCCGGATAGAGCCGCGCGAGGCGCACCGCCAGACCGTCGTGCGCGGCGATCCGGAAGTACTCCGCCATCGGCACCGGCGCGCCGTCGCGCAGCGGCGTCTCGAAGTCCGGCAGGCGGGGCTTGCCGAGGACGAGGCTCGCGTTGCAGCGCTTTGCGATCTCGACCGTGTTCGCGATCGCGCTCGGCAGATCGGCGAACAGCTGCTCCATCTGCGCCTGCGACTTGAAGTACTGCTCGCGGCTGAAGCGCTTGACGCGGCGCGGGTTGGCGAGCATCTCGCCATCGGCAACGCAAACGCGCGCCTCGTGCGCCTCGTGGTCGGCGCCAGTCAGGAACTGCACCGAATGGGTCGCGACGACCGGCAGCCCGCGGCTCGCGGCGAGCTCGACCGCAGCGCGCAGGTGCGCTTCGTTGCCCGGCAGCCCGCAGCGTTGCACCTCGACATAGAAGCGGCGCGGGAACCAGCGGCCGAGCCGCTCGGCGATGGCGTCGGCGCGCGCGCGGTCGCCGGCTAGCAAGGCGCGGCCGAGCGCACCCGATTCGGCGCCCGAAAGCGCGATCAGCCCATCGGCATGCTCGCCAAGCCACGCCCACTCGATCGTCGCGTGGCCGCTCGCCGCGTTCTCGAGCCAGCCGCGCGAGAGTAGCGTGCACAGGTTGAGGTAGCCGGCCTGGTTCTGCACCAGCAACACGAGCCGCGTCGTCGCCTTCTCGCCCGCATCGGCGGCCATGCAGATCTCGGCGCCGAGGATCGGTTTGACTCCCGCCGAGCGCGCCGCACTGTAGAACTTGACGGCTCCGAACAGGTTGCCGAGATCGGTGATCGCGAGCGCGCCCTGCTGGTCGGCGACCGCGGCAGCGACCGCATCGTCGATCCGCAGCGTGCCGTCGACGACCGAATACTCGGTGTGCGCGCGCAGGTGGACGAAGGCCATGCGACGCATTCTAGAGAGCGCCACCTTCGCGTTCCCGCCCCCGCTGGCGCGCCGCCAAGGCCCTCGCCGGCACGGGTCTTGCCGGCCACCGGTCGCACGTCCGGCAGCGCTTTGGGCTACCCTGCCGGTCCCGCTTCGGGCGGGCGCACCGGGCGACGAGGAGACGACGATGACGACGCCGAAGTTCGCGCGCCAGGCCACCGCGCCTGGCCCGCTCGCGACGCGCTACGGACACGTGCGGCAGACGAGCTTGGCACTGGCGGCGCCGCTGTCAGCCGAGGATTGCCAGGTGCAGTCGATGCCTGACGCGAGCCCGACCAAGTGGCATCTCGCGCACGTCACGTGGTTCTTCGAGACCTTCATCCTCGAGCGCTTCGAGCCGGCGTTCGTTCCGTTCGACCCCGCGTTTCGCGTTCTCTTCAACAGCTACTACCAGGGCATCGGCGCGCAGCACCCGCGGCCGCAGCGCGGCCTCATCAGCCGACCGGACCTTGCCCAGGTGAAGCGCTACCGCACCGCGATCGACGAGCGCATGCAGGCCGTGCTCGCCGCGCAGGGTGACGACGCAGAGCTCGCCGCGCTCGTCACCCTCGGCCTGCATCACGAGCAGCAGCATCAGGAGTTGCTGTTGACCGACATCAAGCACGCGCTGTCGTGCAATCCGATCTCGCCTGCCTATGCCAGGCGCTGGCCGATGGCCCAGGTGCGGCCGCAGCCGCTGCGCTGGTTCGGCCACGGCGGCGGCCTCGTCGAGCTCGGTCACGACCTCGAGCAGGACGGCGCGTTCTGCTTCGACAACGAGACGCCGCGCCATCGCGCGTTCGCCGCGCCGTTCGAGCTCGCCTCGCGGCCGGCGACGTTCGGCGACTACCTTGCGTTCATCGACGACGACGGCTACCGCCGCCCCGAACTCTGGCTATCGATGGGCTGGGACTGGGTGCGAGCGGGCGCGCGCAAGGCGCCGCTCTACTGGCGAGACGATGACGGCCGCTGGCGCATCCATACCTTGCAGGGCACGGTCGAGATCGACCCGCACACTCCGGTCTGCCATCTCAGCTACTTCGAGGCCGACGCCTTCGCCCGCTGGTCCGGCGCTCGCCTGCCGACCGAGATGGAGTGGGAGATCGCGGCGCGCGCGCTGGCGGCGCTGCCGTCGGGCAACTTCGCCGACCGCGGCGCGTTCCATCCACTGCCGCAGCGCGATCCGGTCGGCGACGAGCCGGTGCAGATGTTCGGCGACGTCTGGGAATGGACGCAGTCGGCCTACCTGCCCTACCCGGGCTATCGACCTTTGCCCGGCGCGGTCGGCGAATACAACGGCAAGTTCATGTGCAGCCAGTTCGTGCTGCGCGGCGGCTCGTGCGCAACGCCGGCCGGCCACCTGCGGGCGAGCTATCGCAACTTCTTCCCGCCCGACGCGCAGTGGCAGTTCAGCGGCGTTCGTCTCGCTCGCGACGTCTGACCGCGGCCCGGCGGCTCAGGCGAGGTCGAAGACCAGGACCTCGGCCTTCTTGCCGTCGATGATCCGCAACGACTTCTCGTCGACCAGCGCGGCGGCGTCGCCGGCGTCGAGCTTCTTGCCGTTGAGGTCGACGCTGCCACGAACGACGTGCACGTAGGTCTTGCGTCGAGGGTCGAGCGTGCGCTCGATCGTTTCGTCGCCGTCGACGAGGGCCGCCGAGATCGACGCGTCGGCGTGAATCGTCACCGAGCCGTCGCGCCCGTCCGGCGACGCGACGAGGCGCAGCGTGCCGCGCTTGCTCGCATCGTCGAAGCGCTTTTGCTCGTAGCCCGGCGCGATGCCGCGCACGTTCGGCTCGATCCAGATCTGCAGGAAGTGCGTCGTCTGGTTCGGCGCATGGTTGAACTCGCTGTGCTGGACGCCGCTGCCCGCGCTCATCCGCTGCACGTCGCCGGGCCGGATGATCCCACTCGCGCCGCCGCCACCGCCGGTGCCCAGGCTGTCGCGGTGCGCCAGCTCGCCGTCGAGGACGTAGCTGACGATCTCCATGTCGCGGTGGCTGTGGGTGCCAAAGCCGCTTCCCGGCGCGATCCGGTCCTCGTTGATGACGCGCAGGTTGCCGAAGCCCATGTGGCGCGGATCGTGGTAGTCGGCGAACGAGAAGCTGTGTTTGCTCTGCAGCCAGCCGTGGTCGGCGTGGCCGCGCTCGGCCGATTTGCGCAGGGTGATCATGCGGTGCTCTCCTTGGCGAAGGACTGTACGGCCGGCGCCGGCGACCGCGGCGGCTGCGGTTGAAGCTTCCGTTCAAATAAGATGAACAACCGTGACCGCACCGACGAGCTCCGACCCGCGCAACGTCCTGACGCCGGAAGCGCTGACGATGATGGATGCGATCGCCACCAGCGGCAGCTTCGCCGCCGCGGCGCGCCAGCTCGGCAAGGTTCCCTCGGCGCTCACCTACAACGTGCGCCAGCTCGAGGACGCGCTCGACGTGCTGCTGTTCGACCGCCGCTCGCGCCAGGCGACGTTGAC
>DASXIP010000137.1:0-8322 GCA_036497875.1 Caldimonas sp. | reverse complement strand
CTCAGCGCATCGATCTTCCCGGTGCTCGAGCTGCAGTGGGCGGCCCGGCGCTTCCTCGAGATCCTTGCCGCCAGCGGCCCGGTGGTCGCTGTCGTCGACGACATCCACTGGGCCGAGCCGACCTTGCTCGAATGGCTCGAGCACGTGCTCGACGCGTCGACCGGCGCTTCGATCCTGCTGCTCGCCACTTCGCGCCACGACCTGCTCGAGGAGAGGCCCGAGTGGAGCGTCCGCGCCGGATCGGAGCGGCTCACTTTGGCGCCGCTGAGCGACGCCGCATCGTCGCAGGTGATCGCGAACCTGAGCGGCTCGGCGGCGCTGCCGCAGGAGACGATCGACAAGGTCGTGCGAGCCGCCGAAGGGAACCCGCTCTTCGTCGAGCAGATGCTGTCGATGCTGATCGAGGGCGGCGCCCTGCAGGCGCTCGAGGGCGCAGGCGCGACGGCCGAGATCGCGATGCCGCCAAGCATCCACGCGCTACTCGAGGCGCGGCTCGACAAGCTGCGGCCGAGCGAGCGCGATGCGGTCGAGCCAGCGTCCGTGATCGGGCTCGAGTTCGCGCTGCTTGCGGTGCAAGCGCTGAGCGGCGAGCCGAGCCGCGCGAACGTCGACGCCCATCTCGAGAGCCTCACGCACAAAAAGTTGATCGACCGCTCGAGCGCGCCGCACGCCGACACGGTCTACCGCTTCCACCATCACCTCATCCGCGAGACGGTCTACAACGGGCTGCTCAAGCGCGCCCGCGCGACGCTGCATCGGGAATTCGTCCGCTGGGCCGATCAGGTCAATAGTGAAAGCGGGCGCGCCCTCGAGTTCCAGGAGATCCTCGGCTACCACCTCGAGCAGTCGTACCGCTATCTGAGCGAGCTCGGCTCGCTCGACGCCTCGGCAATAGCGATCGGTGCCGATGCCGCGCGGCGCCTGGGCGAATCCGGTCGACGCGCCTTCGCGCGCGCCGACATGCACGCCGCGGTGAACTTGTTCCAGCGCGCCGCGCGCCTCGTCCCATCGCTCGATCCGCAGCGCCTTGCGCTGCTCCCAGATCTCGCCGAAGGGCTGATGGAGCTCGGCGAGTTCGCCGCCGCGCGCGCGCTCGTTGATGAAGGCGTGAGCGCGGCCGAGCAGGTGCACGACGATCGGCTCAAGCACTCGTTGCTGTTGCGCCGGACGTTCCTGCGCTTGTTCGGCGGCGAGCCGGGCGAGTGGGGCGCGCAGGCGCTCCAGGTCGCCGCCGATGCCGTCGCCGCGCTGACACCGATCGAGGCGCATAACGAGCTTGCCAGCGCCTGGCGGCTGACGTCGTTCGTGCACGGCGTCGCGGGTCGCTACGCCGAGTCGGGCGCGGCGACCAAGCCGTACATCGAGCATGCACGCAAGGCCGGCAACCTTCGCCTGGTCGCGCGCGCCTGCCTCGGCCTGGCGAATGGCATCCTGCCGGGCGTGACGCCGGTGCGCGAAGGCATTTCTCAATGCGAGGCGCTGCTCGGCGACGTCGGCGATCGCCAGGTGCGGGGCATCATCCAGTGCATCGTCGCGCAATTGCGCGCGATGAACGGCGAGTTCGAGCAGGCGCGCGCGCTCTATCGCAGCGGCCGAGCGACGCTGCGCGATCTCGGCCGCGGCGTCATCGCCGCGCAGACCGGCGTCGACGTCGCGCGCGTCGAGCTCCTCGCCGGCGACCTTGCCGCCGCCGAGCGCGAGCTGCGCGCCGATTGCGATTTCCTGGTCAGGGCTGGCGAAACCTACGTGCTGTCGACGGTCGCCGCGGTGTTTGCCCGCGTCCAGCGCGAGCGCGGCCGCGACGACGACGCGCTCGCGCTGGCGAAGACCGCCGAGGATGCTGCCGCCGAGGACGATATCGACGCGCAGGTGCAGTGGCGTTCGGTGCGGGCGCCGATCCTGGCGCGCCGCGGTGAGCACGCCGCCGCCGAGGCGTTGGCGCGCGCCGCGCTCGCACTCGCAACAAGCGCCGAGGTGCCGCTGCTGCTCGCCGAGGCGCATACCGATCTCGCCCAGGTGCTGGCTCTCGCAGGTCGAGCCGACCATGCACGCGCCGAGTACCGGCAGGCGGCAGAGATCTCGGCCGAGAAGGGCGACGTCGTCTCGGCGGCGCGCTCGCGCGCGGCCGCCGAAGCCGCCTGAGCTGTGCCCCGCGCCACTCGCTGGCGCGCGAGCGCGAGGTCAGCCGGCGCGCCGCACTCGGCGCAGCTCGTCGAGGATGAGGAGCGCGGCGCCGATCGTGATCGCGCTGTCGGCGACGTTGAACGACGGGAAGTAGTGGCTCTTCCAGTGCACCTGAAGGAAGTCGATGACGTGACCGTGGACGAGGCGGTCGATCACATTGCCGAGCGCGCCGCCGAGGATCAGCGACAGCGCCCAGCCGAACATGCGCTGGCCGCCGTGCCGGCGCAGCAGCCAGACGATGAACGCCGCGGCGGCGACGCCGAGGCCGACGAAGAACCAGCGCTGCCAGCCGCTCGCGTCGTTTAGGAACGAGAACGCGGCGCCGCGGTTGTGGGCGCGCACGATGTCGAAGAACGGCGTCACCATGCGGGCGTCGCCGAGCTGGAACGCAGCGACGATCATCGCCTTGGTCAACTGGTCGATGACGATCACCGCGAAGGCGATGCCGAGCCAGGGCGCGAGCGACGTGCTGCGTCTCGTTGCCATCACGCGTGCGAGCGCGGCTCGCCGGCGCCGTACAGGTTGGCGGTGCAGCGGCCGCAGATCGTCGGCTGCGCCGGGTCGTGGCCGACGTCGCTGCGGTAATGCCAGCAGCGCTCGCACTTGGGCGCGCTCGTGACCTCGGCCTCGACGAAGAACTCGTTGGCGTCGGCCGCGGCGGCGAGCGGATTGACGTGCGCCGCCGACGTGATCAGGACGAAGCGCAGGTCGTCGTCGAGCGTCGCCAGCAGCTCGTGCATCGCAGGCCCGGCTTTGACGACGACTTCGGCCTGCAGCGAGGCGCCGAGCCTGCCTTCGGCGCGCAAGGCCTCGATCTTGCGGTTCGCTT
Source organism: Caldimonas sp. (assembly GCA_036497875.1). GTDB lineage: Bacteria > Pseudomonadota > Gammaproteobacteria > Burkholderiales > Burkholderiaceae_C > Schlegelella_A. The sequence goes on along the minus strand of DASXIP010000137.1, from coordinate 5,309 downwards.
CGGCGCGCACGTCGCCGATCCGCGTCCACCTCGCAAGCAGCGCTTCGTCGGCCCAGCCGCGGACGTCGCTGTAGGTCTCGACGAAGATCGACGGCGAGCCCTTCGGGCCGAACACCTTCCACGCTTCTTCCGCGGTGAAGCTGAGGATCGGCGCCATCCAGCGCAGCATGGCGTGGGCGACGTGCCAGAGCGCGGTCTGCGCCGAGCGGCGTGCAAGCGAGGCCGGTGCGGTCGTGTAGAGACGGTCCTTGAGGATGTCGAGGTAGAACGCACCGAGGTCCTCGGAGCAGAACACCTGCAGCTTGGCGACGACCGGGTGGAATTCGTAGACGCCGTAGTGGCCGCCGGTGAAGACGCCGCGCTGCTCGTCGTAGGCGCCGACGATCTCGGTCTGCAGCGCTGCCGTGCGCGCGAGCGCCCAGCGGTAGATCTCGAGCATCCCGGCGAGCGGCACCGCGTCGGCAGCAGGATCGAAGTCGCTCGTGTTGGCGAGCAGAAAGCGCAGCGTGTTGCGGATGCGCCGATACGCATCGACGACGCGGGCGAGGATCTTGTCGTCGATCGCGAGGTCGCCCGAGTAGTCGGTCGACGCGCACCAGAGGCGGATGATCTCGGCGCCGAGCTTGGCGGTGACCTCGTGCAGGGCGATGAAGTTGCCGAGGCTCTTGCTCATCTTGCGCCCCGAGCCGTCGACGGTGAAGCCGTGCGTCAGGAGCCCACGATACGGAGCGTGGCCTTCGATCGCGCACGCGATCAGCAGCGACGAGTGGAACCAGCCGCGGTGCTGGTCATGGCCTTCGAGGTAGAGGTCGGCCTCGGGTGCCTTGCCGTCGTCGTCGGGGCTCGTCGTCCCCGGATGGCTGCCACGCAGGACGTGGAAGAAGGTCGATCCGGAGTCGAACCAGACGTCGAGGATGTCGTTGCTCTTCGCGTAGTGCTCGGCCGAGCGTTCGCCGCTGCTGCCGAGCACGTCGTCGGCCGACAGGCGCGACCACGCCTCGACGCCGCCCGCCTCGACGATCGCCGCCGCGCGGTCGATCAGCGCCAGCGTGTCGGGGTGCAATTCACCCGTCACCTTGTGGAGAAAGAGCGGCAACGGCACGCCCCAGTTGCGCTGCCGGCTGATGCACCAGTCGGGGCGGTGCGCGATCATGTCGTGCAGCCGCGCCCGGCCGTTCTCGGGATAGAACGCCGTGGCATCGATCGCGTCGAGCGCGCACTCGCGCAGCGTCTGCTCCGCCGGATCGACGGCGAACACGCCGCGCGTCGACTCGTCGGGCTCGTCCATGCGGACGAACCACTGCGCTGCCGCGCGGTAGACGACCGGCGTCTTGTGACGCCAGCAGTGCGGGTAGCTGTGGACGAGCGTCGAGCTGGCGAGCAGCCGCCCGGCGTCGCGCAGTGCGTCGACGATCGCTGGTGTCGCCTTCCAGATGTTCATGCCACCGAACAGCGGCAACGCGTCTTCGTAGACGCCGTTGCCCTGCACCGGGTTGAGGATCTCGTCGACGCTCATGCCGTGTGCGCGGCACGAATTGAAGTCGTCGACGCCGTAGGCCGGCGACGAGTGGACGAGGCCGGTGCCGTCTTCGGCGGTCGCGTAGTCGGCGAGGTAGACCGGTGCGGTCCGGTCGTAGCCAGGATGGGCCGCGGCGAGCGGGTGGCGAAAGCGCAGGCCTTCGAGGCGCGCGCCTTCGACGCTGGCGACGACGCGCCCCGCGATCCCGTAGCGCGCGAGGCACTTCTCGACCAGCGCGCTCGCGAGCACGAGCAGGCCGCGCGGCGTCTCGACGAGCGAGTAGGAGAGGGTCGGGTTGAGGTTGAGCGCCTGGTTGGCGGGGATCGTCCACGGCGTCGTCGTCCAGACGACCGCGAACGCGTCCCGGTCGATTGACGCGAGGCCGAAGGCTGCCGCCAGCGCGGCGCGGTCGGCGGCGAGGAACGCGACGTCGATCGCGGTCGACTTGCGGTCGGCGTATTCGATCTCGAACTCGGCGAGCGACGAGCCGCAGTCGAAGCACCAGTACACCGGCTTCAGGCCACGGTAGACGTAGCCGCGCTCGATCAGGCGCTTGAGGACTCGGATCTCGCCGCCCTCGTTGCCGAAGTCCATCGTCCGGTACGGGTGTTCCCAGTCGCCGAGTACGCCGACTCGTTTGAAGTCGGCCATCTGCTGCACGATCTGCTCGGTTGCGTAGGCGCGGCTCTTCGCCTGCACGTCGGCGCGCGCGAGGCCGCGGCCGAAGGTCTTCTCGATCTGGTTTTCGATCGGCAAGCCGTGGCAGTCCCAGCCCGGCGTGTAGCGCGAATCGAAGCCGGCCAGCTGGCGCGCCTTGACGATCATGTCCTTCAGGATCTTGTTGGCGGCGTGGCCGACGTGCAGCTGGCCGTTCGCGTACGGCGGCCCGTCGTGGAGGACGAAGCGCGGCTTGCCGTGGCGTGCTTCGCGCAGGCGCCGGTAGACGCCCTCGTCGCTCCATTGCTTGATCCAGCCGGGCTCGCGCTTGGGCAGGTCGCCGCGCATCGGGAACTGGGTGTCGGGCAGGTTCAGCGTCGATCGGTAGTCGACCGGCGATGGCGGGGAGGTCGGTACGGCGAAGCGGGGCGCGTCAGCCATGGCGGATCTTTCGGGCGGCCGCCGGCAGCGGCAGCCGGCAGCGGGGAGCTGGGAACGAGACGGCGATCGCAGTGCGATCGGTCCCACGGGAGTCGCGCCGGAGCGCGACGCTCGCGCGACCCGCCGTCAAATTCGGTCGCGTGTCGTCTGCCGCCCCGTCGCCGCGTGCGTCGCGGCGTCGGCGGCGAGGAACGCTCGCGCGTCGGCAGCATCGCGGCCGATGGCCGCCGCGAGCTCGGCGAGCGAGTCGTAGCGCGCTTCGTCGCGCAGCTTGTGCAGCAGTTCCACGCGCACGAGTCTACCGTAGCCCCCCTCGGGGCCGAGCGCGGCGGGCCAATCGAAGCAATGCACCTCGAGCAGGACGCGGCCGCTGTCGTCGACGGTCGGCCTCCTGCCGAGGCTGGCGACGCCGTCGAGCGCAGCGTCGCCGAGGCCGTGTGCGCGAACAACAAAGACGCCCATCGCCGCCGGCTTGGGATGACCGAAGCGGATATTGAGGGTGCGAAAGCCGTCGCCGCGGCTTGGGCTCGTCTCGCCGAGCGCGCGGCCGAGACGCGCGCCTGCCACGACGCGGCCGCTGATGCTGTACGGCCTGCCGAGCAGCGCGGCGGCGGCAGTCATGTCGCCGCCAGCGAGGGCGCCGCGCACCGCCGAGCTCGAGACGCGCTGGCCATGGACCTCGTAGCTCATCATCCGCGCGACGTCAAAACCGTGCCGGGTGCCGGCGGCGTCGAGCATCGCGTAGTCGCCAGCGCGCTTGCTGCCGTAGCGAAAGTCGTCGCCGACGAGCACGTAGCTGGCGCCCAGGCCTGCGACCAGCACGTCGGCGACGAAGGCCTCCGGCGACTGCGCGGCGAAGGCGGCGTCGAATCGCACCACTACCGACTGAGCGACGCCGCAGCGCTCGAGCTCGCACAGCTTGTCGCGCAGCGTCGCGATGCGGGCCGGCGCAGCGTCGGCGTTGCCGGCGCGACGCGCGAAGTAGTCGCGCGGATTCGGCTCGAAGGTGAGCACCGTCGCCGGCAGGCTGCGGTGCGCGGCTTCCGAGACGAGGAGCGCGAGCATCGCCTGATGGCCGCGATGGACGCCGTCGAAGTTTCCGATCGTGAGTGCGCAGTGCGCCGCGAGGCCGGGGTTCCGCAGGCTGCGAAAGACGCGCATGGCGCGCGATTATCGGCGGAGCGCCGGGCCTGCCCGGGCATGCCGTGGCAAACCGCACGGCGCGTCGCCCCCCGTTACAAGCGAACTGCGCTACCTTCGGTTGCCGCCTCTTCGCGGTGCTTCGACGGGTGCCCCGAAAGCGACGAGCGCGACCGTGCCTTGGAGTTTTCAAGGAGCCGACCATGCTGTTCACGATCTTCTGCTGCATCTCCACGGGCCTGACCGTGTACTGCATCTTCAGGCGCGTCAACCAGCGCGCGGTCGAGATCGCGGTTCGCCTTGCGGTGCGCGACATCGAGAAGGAATTCGAGGGTCGCGAGGCGGCGCTAATGGCGCAGCTGGGCAACAAGCTGACCAACAAGGAAAGCGAGCTGAAGAAGGCGCGCGACCTCGTGCGGCTGCACGAAGCGGTGCCGTCCGCGATGACGCCGGTCAAGTCTGCAGCCAAGCCGTCCACCAAGGCAGCGGCGCTGTCTGCGAAGGAAAAGCTCAGGCGCGAAGGCCTCGAGGTGTTCGCGATGTCACGTCCGTTCACCGACACCGCCTACGACGCCCTCCTTGCGGGAACCGAGGTCGTCAAGGTCGAGCCCGCCGGGATGTAGTCGGCGCACGTCGCGGCGTGCCGCCGGCGTGCGAGTGAGCGTCTCGGGGTGAAGGCAAGCCGAACCGGGACGCCGGATTCGTCATCAGCGAAACGGCTCGGCGCGCTCCAGCAACTCGGCGAGCCTGGGCTCGTTCGGGTCGAGCGGCTTGCCGGGGTGGATGACCGAGACCTGACAACTCTCCGCCGCCTCGACGAGCTGCGCGTACGTCCCCGCCTTCAGATCGGCGATGTAGGCCTGCTTGTCAGCGTTGTACGCGAACATCTTCGGGTTGATTTGCGTGCACTCGTTGCAGGTCGAGCAACGCGGCGTCTCGATGTAGGCATCGTCGCGCGACGGGGCCTCCTCGGCCGCGGGCGCGACCGCTTCCGCGAGCGGCGGCGCCGCAAGCGCTTCGGCGGCGCCGACGATCGGCGGCGGCGCGGCCGGCGCGGCGGCGGCGTGCGCTTCCTCCCAGGCAGCGCGCTCGCGTTCCAGGAGGCGCTTCGCGTGCGAGTTGTGGACGCCGCCGAGCTCCTGCAGGCTGTGCCACATCTCGCGGCAGGCGCGGGCCTTGCGCAGCATGCGCTCGTCGGCGATGACCGTGTGCAGGCGATCGCGCTCGTCGACCATCCGCACGCAGGGGACGCGCTCGGGCAGGCGGCCGGCGTCGCGCACCAGCATCGCGTCGATCGCCGCAAGGTCGCTCTCGTCAGATTGCGCGGGCAGCCGTGCGAGGTGCGATGCGAAGCGCGCGTCGGCGGCGACGAAGTCGACGAAGGTGAATGCCAGGTCGACGCCGACGCGCCGGTGGTGCGCGTCCTCGTACTCGAAGCGGTGGATCGGCCAGTCAAGCTCGGGCTGCGGGTTGCCGTCGAGGCAAAAGCGCGACGCCCAGTCGGGGCCGCCCGCCGGGTCGTAGACGAACGCCGGGAAGGCGCGCGACTCCG
>DASXIP010000136.1:0-1520 GCA_036497875.1 Caldimonas sp. | reverse complement strand
GCGTCAGCATCGCGCGCGCCTCATCGAGCCGGCCCTGCTGCGTCAGCAGGTCGCCGAGCCCGGCGAGCGCCATCCCCTCGTAGCGGCGGTTGCCGACCGCGCGATGAAGGACGAGCGCCTGCTCGTAGTGCGCCTCGGCCTCTGCGATCCGGCCTTGCTAGCGCTCGAGCGCGCCGAGCATGCCGAGGACGACGCCCTCGGTGCGGCGACTGCCCGTTTCGTGCGCGATCGCGAGCGCCGCGGTCAGCTTGGCGCGCGCCGCGTCGATGCGGTCCTCGCCGAGATCGAGCGTGGCGAGGTTGGCGAGCGTGTTGCCTTCCTCGGTGCGGTCGCCGGTATCGCGGTGGATCGCGAGCGCGGCCTCGCATTGCTCGCGACCGAGCGCGAGCCGCCCTTGCTCGATGTTCAAGGTTCCAAGGTTGCCGAGGACCAGGCCCTCCTGGCGGCGGTCGCCGAGCTCGCGGCCGACGGCGAGGGCGGCCTCGAAGTGCTTGCGCGCCAGGTCGAACCGGCCCTGCTCGGCATGCACGATGGCCAGGCTGTTCAGCGTCTTTGCTTCGGCATCGGCGTCGCCGCTCTTACGGTCGATCGCGAGCGCGCGCTCGTAGGTCTCGCGTGCCTCGTCCATCGCTCCGGTTTGGCGCTGGACGATGCCGAGCTCGGCGAGCGCGACGCCATCGGCCTCGCCCACCGCGCTGCGCAGCGCAAGTGCGCGTTCTGCACTGCGCCGCGCCTCCGCCATCCGGCCCTGCTGCCGCTCGGCATTGGCGAGGCGCGTCAGCACCTCGGCTTCGCGGCCCGGATCGTTTGCCGCCTGCGCGAAAGCGAGGGCGCGCGAAAGCAGCACGCTGGCGTGCTCGAGCCGGCCGGCGGCGATGTTTGCGCGTGCCGCCGAGGTCAGCGCCGCGGCATGCAACGAGGGCTTGATCGCTGCGATCGCGTCGACTTCGGCGCCGAGCGCGATCGCGACGTCGAACGGGCCCTGCGTCGCGAGCGCCTCCCAGGCAGCGCGGAAACTGCCGACGGCGGTCGCCGCGTCTCCCCTCGCGACGGCACGCCTGCACGCTGCGACCAGGTTGTCGAGCTCGAGCACCAGGTCTCGCCGGCGCGCGCCGCTGCCACGGCCGCGGCGAAAGAGCGAGCGCAGGCGTTCGTCGGAGCCGAAGCTGGCGAAATAGGCGCCGTGCCGCTGCTCTACGGTGCGCTCGCCGCTCGCGCCAGCCGCTGCCAGCTTCTCTGCTGCGTAGTCGTGGATGCTCAGGTACATCCCGAAGTACGGCTCCTCGATGTCATGGCGCCTCTGCTCGACCGGCACCCAGGTCCGCAACAGGCTCTTGTCGACGAGGACCTGGACGGCGTCGAGGATCGCGGGCGCGCCTGGCCACGATGAGAGATCGATGACCGCCTCGGCAGCCTCGAGCGTGAAGCCGCCGTCGAACACCGAGCACTGGGCGAGCGCTGCCTGCTCCCACGGCAGCAGCAGGTTCCACGACCAGTCGATCGCGTTGCGCAGCGTCGCT
>DASXIP010000135.1:0-2947 GCA_036497875.1 Caldimonas sp. | reverse complement strand
GCGGGCTTCTACTCGCCGAGGTAGGCGGCGCGCACCTTCGGATCGGCGAGCAGCGCCTTGGCGTCGCCGCTCATCGTCACCTCGCCGCTGTCCATGACGTAGCCGCGCGACGCGAGCTGCAGCGCGCGGCTCGCGTTCTGCTCGACCAGGAGGATCGTCGTTCCCTGGCGATGGATGTCCTCGACGACCTCGAAGATCTTGTCGACCATGATCGGCGACAGTCCCATCGACGGCTCATCCATCAGCAGCACCTTGGGCCGCGCCATCAGCGCGCGCCCCATTGCCAGCATCTGCTGTTCGCCGCCGCTCATCGTGCCCGCGAGCTGGTGGCGGCGCTCCTTCAGGCGCGGAAAGATCGTGAAGACGCGGTCGATGTCGGCTTCGATCCCCTTGGTGTCGTCGCGGACGAAGGCGCCCATCTGCAGGTTCTCGACGATCGTCATGCGCGAGAACACGCCGCGCCCTTCCGGGACCATCACCAGGCCCTGCCTGACGAGATCCCACGGGCCCTGGCCGCGGATGCTCCGGCCCATGAACTCGATCTCGCCGCCGGCCGCCGCCTGCGTACCGGTGACCGCCTTCAGCGTCGTCGTCTTGCCGGCGCCGTTGGCGCCGATCAGGCTGACGAGCTCGCCATTGCGGACCTCGAACGTGACCCCCTTGACCGCCTGGATGCCGCCGTACGCGACCTTCAGGCCGGTGACACGCAGCAGCGTCCTTGCCGCCGCGCCGAGAGCACCGGCCGTTCCTGTCACCGTCGTCGCCGCGTCCATCGTCAATGTGCCGTGTGGCCGGCGCCGAGGTACGCCTCGATCACCTTCTCGTTGCGCTGGACGTCGGTCGGCGTCCCTTCGGCGATCTGCTTGCCGTAGTCGAGCACGGTGACGCGGTCGCACAGGCCCATGACGAGTTTGACGTCGTGCTCGATGAGCAGGATCGTGCGGCCATCCTTGCGGATGCGGTCGATCAGCTGGCGCAGCGTCACCTTCTCGGTCGTGTTCATTCCCGCCGCCGGCTCGTCGAGCGCGATCAGCTTGGGGTCGGTGGCGAGCGCGCGAGCGACTTCGAGGCGGCGCTGGTCACCATAGCTGAGCGTGCGCGCCTTGAAGGCCGCAAAGCCGCCGATGCCGACATAGTCGAGCAGCTCCTGCGCCCGCCGCGCGATCGCGGCTTCCTCGGCACGAAAGCCCGGGGTGCGAAAGACGGCGCCGATCAGGCCGGAGTGCGTCCGCACGTGCCTGCCGACCATCACGTTCTCGAGCGCCGTCATGTCGGCGAACAGGCGGATGTTCTGGAAGGTGCGTGCGATGCCGGCCTTGGCGACCTCATGCACCGCCGTCGGCCGGTACGGCTTGCCGCCGAGCTCGAAGGTCCCCGAATCCGGCGTGTACAGCCCCGTGATGACGTTGAAGAACGTCGTCTTGCCGGCTCCGTTCGGGCCGATCAGCCCGTAGACCTGGCCAGGCTCGATCGTGATGCCGACGTCGGATAGCGCCTGCAGGCCGCCGAAGCGCTTGGAGACCGCGGTGACCTTGAGGATCGAATCGCTCATCGCCGCGACGTCACTCTGTCGGCACGATGTGCGTCGCCGGCGGCGGAATCTGCTGCCCTGGGACGATGTTCGCGAGATCGATCTCCGCGGGCAGCTCGCCCCCGGCGACCCCGGGCGGCGCCGGAGTCGCCGGCAACTTCTGCGGCGCCTTGCCGTGCTCGGGCGACGGCCAGAGGCCCCGCGGCCGCGACAGCATGATGCCGATCATCGCCAGCGCGACCAGCAACTGGCGCAGGATCGAGGCGTCGAGGCGGCCATCGGTCATCTGCTGCAGCGGCCCGGCGACGTAGCGCAGCACTTCGGGCAGCGCCGCGAGCAGAAGGGCACCGACGATCACGCCCGGCAGGTGGCCGATGCCGCCGAGCACGACCATCGCGACGATCATGATCGACTCCTGGAGGCTGAACGACTCGGGCGAGATGAAACCCTGGAAGCTCGCGAACATCACGCCCGAGACGCCGCCGAAGGTCGCGCCCATGCCGAACGCCAGCAGCTTGAGATTGCGGGTGTTGATCCCCATCGCCTTGGCGGCGACCTCGTCCTCGCGGATCGCCATCCAGGCGCGGCCGATCCGGCTGCGCTCGAGGCGATAGCAGATCACGACGGCGAAGATCACAAGGAGCAGGAGCAGGAAGTAGTAGTTCGTCACCTTCGGCCACTCGAGGCCGAAAAAGTTCTGCGTCTTGCCGAGCGAGAAGCCGAAGATCGAGATCTCGTCGATGGCGGTGAGTCCCTTCGGCCCGTTCGTGATGTTGACCGGCGCGTCGAGGTTGTTCAGGAACACGCGAACGATCTCGCCAAAACCGAGCGTGACGATCGCGAGGTAGTCGCCGCGCAGTTTCAGCGTCGGCGCGCCGAGCAGGACGCCGGCGCCGCCGGCGACGAGCGCGCCGAGCGGGATGACGACCCACCATGGCGTGTGCAGGCCGTGCTCGAACGCCGCCGCAATCGACGAGAAAGTGTCGGTGAGCTGCGGCGACGCAAGCAGGCCCAGCATGTAGGCGCCGACCGCGTAGAACGCGACGTAGCCGAGGTCGAGCAGGCCGGCGTAGCCGACGACGATGTTGAGGCCGAGCGCGAGCAGCACGTAGAGGAGCGCGATGTCGATGATCCGCACCCAGGCGTTGCCGGCGATCTGGACCAGGAAGGGCACGGCGAACAGAACCGCGGCGACGACCAGGAAGGCGACCAGCTTCTGCTGGCGCGTCGCGTCGGCGAGACGACTCATGGTCCTCGTTTGGTCAAGCGCGGTCCGCGACGCGCTCGCCGAGCAGGCCCTGCGGCCTGAGCGTCAGGATGAGGATGAGGACGATGAAGGCGAAGATGTCCTGGTAGTTGCTGCCGAGGACGCCGCCGGTGAAGTCGCCGATGTAGCCGGCGCCGAGCGACTCGATC
>DASXIP010000134.1:0-4333 GCA_036497875.1 Caldimonas sp. | reverse complement strand
CGAGTCCACGTTCGCCGACTGGATGGACGTTCCCAATACGCGCTGCCTGATGGCGGGCATGGTCGGCAGCCGGCAAGGCTGGGTCGAGGCCGACTACGTGCCGTGCCCGTGCGGCATCGACGACTTCGTCGCCCGCCTGCGCCCGGTCGGTGCCGGGGCGTCGCGCAAGGGTCGCGACATTGCGATCGTTCCCGGCGCGTCGTGCCTGCACGACGGTGTTCCCGACGTTCTTCGCGGCGAGGAGGTGAAGGTGCTCGGCGTCCTCGAGCTGCTCGGGGCCGACTCTGCCGTCATCGTCTCGCCGGGGACGCACTGCAAGTGGATGACGGTCGAGAACGGCCGGCTCAGCCATTTCTCGACGGCGATGACGGGCGAGGTCTACGCGCTCCTCAGGCGCCATTCGATCCTCGCCCGCGGCATGCCGCCCGAGAGCGACGACGCGCTCGACGGCGCTGCGTTCGACGACGGCGTCCATCGGGCCTTCGGCGGCTGCAACCTGCTGCAGTCCGCGTTCGGTGTTCGCACGCGTTCCTTGTTCGGCGAGCTGCCCGCGGCGTCGCTCGCGAGCTATCTGTCGGGCCTCGTGATCGGCGAGGAGTTGCGCTGCCGACCGCTTGCGGGCGTCGACGCGGTCGCGCTCGTCGGCGCGCCGGCGCTGACCGAGCGTTACGCGCGGGCCTTGGCGCACTGCCGCGTCGCCGCCCGCAGCTTCGACGAGGGCGCGGTCTGGCGCGGTCTCTGGATGATCGATCGGCTGCGCCGCGAGCGCAAAGGGGCGACACGATGACGACGACGGCAGCGCAGCAGTTCGCCGTCGCCTGTGCCGAGCTGCCTCTCGTGGCGATCCTGCGCGGCGTCCGCCCCGACGAGGCCGTTGCGATCGGCACCGTGCTCGTCGACGCCGGCTGGCGGATGCTCGAGGTGCCGCTCAACTCGCCGGAGCCGCTGCTCAGCATCGCCGCGCTCGCCGATGCGTTTCCCGACATGCTCATCGGCGCCGGCACGGTGCTGTCGGCGAGCGCCGTTCGCGACGCCCACGCCGCCGGCGCGCACCTCATCGTCGCGCCGAACTTCGACCGCGACGTCGTTCGCGAAGCGGTCGCGCTCGATGTCGTCGCGTTGCCCGGCGTGTTGAGCGCAAGCGAGGCGCTCGCCGCGCTCGGCGAAGGCGCGGCCGGGCTGAAGCTGTTTCCCGCGGAGATGATCCCTCCCGCCGCGGTCAAGGCACTGCGGGCGGTCCTCGATCCGGCGGCCATCGTCATGCCTGTCGGCGGCATTTCGCTCGCCAACATCGCCGCGTACCGCAGCGCCGGCGCAAGCGGCTTCGGCGTCGGCTCGAGCCTCTACAAGCCCGGGATGGTGGCCGAGGCCGTCGGCGACACGGCGCGTCGCTGGGCGGCGGCCTGGCCCGGCACCGCGCCAATGGCGCCGCGGGCAACCGGCTGAGAATCGTGCGGCCCCCTTGCACAGACCGCAGAATCGACGGCATGCGCTCGAGACTTGCGACTCTCTTCCTGCTCGTGGCGCTCGGCGCCTGCACGAGCACCCAACCTCCTTCTTCGCAGCAGCCGTCGGGCCCCGCGCCGACGCCGACTCCCGACCAGCGTGCCGCCGTGCCGGCACAGATGGGCGTCGAGCGGCAATGGCTGAGCGCCTGGTTCAAGGGCACGCCGGTGCGCATCCGCCAGGTCGACGACGGCGCCATCGCGATCGAGGTGCCGCGCGAGTTCTGCTTCGATCCCGGCAAGACCGCCGTCAAACCGGCGCTCGGCGCCGTGCTCGACAAGATGACGCAGAGCCTGCACCGGCTCGCGCTCGCCAACGTCACGTTGATCGCGGCGCCTGGCGACGCCCAGGGCAGTCCTGATCTGGCGCTCAAGCGTGCGGCGCAGGTCCACGAGCACCTGCGCGCCGCGGGCGTGCGCTCGGAGCGGCTCGGCAAACCCTCGGTCGCTTCGGCGCCGGCGGTGCAGCTGCGCATGGAAGCCTCGCCACTCTGAGGCGACGATGGCCGACGCATCGCATTCGATCGCGGCGCGCCGGGTCGGCGTGATCGGCCTCGGTGCGATGGGCGCAGGAATGGCGGGATCGCTCCGTCGCGCCGGCGCCGACGTCCACGTCTGCGACGTTCGCGCCGGCGTCGCCGCCGCGTTCTCAAAGGAAGGCGGAACGGCGTGCGCGAGCGTCGCCGAGCTCGCGGCGCGCTGCGAGGTCGTCGTCTCGGTCGTCGTCAACGCGGCGCAGACGGAAGCGGTACTCTTCGGCGATGCGGCGGGCGAGGGCGGCGCCGCGGCGGCGATGCGCCCGGGCAGCGTCTTCGTCATGTGCTCCACTGTCGATCCGAATGTCTCGATCGCCTTCGAGCGCCGCGTCGAAGCGCGCGGCTTGCTCTACGTCGACGCGCCGATCTCCGGCGGCGCGGCCAAGGCGGCGTCGGGCGAGATGACGGTGATGGGTGCCGCGCGCGACGCCGCATGGGCGATCGCCGAGCCGTTCCTGCACGCGATGGCCGCCAAGGTCTACCGCCTCGGCGACCGCGCCGGTAACGGCAGCAAGGTCAAGATCATCAACCAGCTGCTCGCCGGCGTGCACATCGCCGCCGCGGCCGAGGCGATGGCGCTCGGCCTGCGTGAAGGCGTCGACCCGGCCGCGCTATACGACGTCATCACACACAGCGCGGGGAACAGCTGGATGTTCGAGAACCGGATGGCGCATGTCATCGCCGCCGACTACACGCCGCTCTCGGCGGTCGATATCTTCGTCAAGGACCTCGGCCTCGTCCTCGACACCGCGCGCGCGACCAAGTTTCCGCTGCCGCTCGCGAGCACCGCGCACCAGATGTTCATGCAGGCGTCGAGCGCCGGGTTCGCGAAGGAAGACGACGCCGCCGTGATCAAGATCTTTCCGGGCATCACGCTGCCGGGCAAGCGATGACGATCCGGCTCGGCTGCATCGCCGACGACTTCACCGGCGCGACCGACCTCGCCAACAACCTCGTTCGCGCCGGCATGCGCGCATTGCAGACGATCGGCATGCCGGGCGACGTGTCCGCCGACGGCGCCGATGCGGTCGTCGTCGCGCTCAAGTCGCGCACGATCGAGCCGAAGCTCGCGGTCGAGCAGTCGCTCGCCGCGTGTCGCTGGCTGCGCGCAAACGGCGCGACGCAGATCTACTTCAAGGTTTGCTCGACGTTCGATTCGACGCCGCGCGGCAACATCGGCCCAGTCCTCGAGGCGCTGATGGACGAGCTCGGCTGCGCCTTCACGATTGCCACGCCGGCGTTTCCCGACAACGGCCGCACCGTCTTCAAGGGGCATCTCTTCGTTGGCGACGTGCTGCTCTCGGATAGCGGCATGCGCCACCATCCGCTGACGCCGATGACCGACGCGAATCTCGTTCGCGTGCTGCAGGCCCAGCTCGCGCCGGCACGCGCCGACGGCGGCTCGCGACGCCGCGTCGGCCTCGTCGAGCATCGCGACAGCGGCGCATCGAGCGCGGCGATCGGCGAACGCTTCGCTGCCCTGCGCGGCGCCGGCGTCTCGATTGCGATCATCGACGCGATTGCCAACGACGATCTGCTGCGCCTCGGCGAGGCGGTGCGCGAGCTGCCGCTGGTCTGCGCCGGGTCGGGGCTCGCGATCGGCCTGCCGCGCAACTTCGGCCTTGCGCCGTCGCGCGGCGCGGCGGCACTGCCGGCGGTGCGCGGGCACGACGCGATCGTCTCCGGGAGCTGCTCTGAAGCGACCAACGCGCAGGTTGCCGCCTTCCTGGATGCGGGCGGCGCGGCGCGCCGCATCGATCCGCTGGCCCTGGTCGTGGGCGGCGACCGCGCGCTGATCGAAGACATCGCGCGCTGGGCGGCCGGTGAATGGGCGTCGGCGGCGAAGCGCCCGGTGCTCGTCTACAGCACCGCGCCGCCACGAGCCGTTGCTGCCGCGCAGGAAGGCGCGAGAGCGGCCGACGTCGGCGCGCGGATCGAAGCCCTGCTCGCCGCGGTCGCCAGGGCACTCGTCGAGCGCGGCGCGCGGCGTCTCGTCGTTGCCGGCGGCGAGACCTCGGGCGCGTGCGTGCAGGCGCTCGGCGTCGAGACGATGCGCATCGGGCCGCAAATCGACCCCGGGGTGCCGTGGTGCCACGCGGCGCCCGCCATCGCGCCCGACGGGCTTCGCCTGGCGCTGAAGTCCGGCAACTTCGGCGCCACCGATTTCTTCTCGCGCGCGTTCGCTGCGGCGGCCTGACATGAACGAAGCACAGCTGCGCGAAGAGCTCTGCCGCGTCGGCCGCTCGCTGCACGCGCGGGGCTACGTGCACGGCACAAGCGGCAACCTGAGCG
>DASXIP010000133.1:0-2519 GCA_036497875.1 Caldimonas sp. | reverse complement strand
CATCGACAGCCGCGAGACGCTGCTGCTCGCCGGCATCGTCGGCGAGCTGCGCGTCGTCAACGGCATGCGCGGGCGCGTCGCGCTGTTCAAGCTCGATGACATGACCGACATCGTCGAAGCGGTCGCCAACGAGGAGCTGCTTGTCGCCAACCGCGAGCTGCTGAAGGACGACGAGCTCGTCATCGTCCAGGGCCGCGTCCAGCCCGATCGCTTCAGCGGCGGCGTCCGCTTCCAGGTGCAGAGCGTGTGGGACCTCGCCGGCGCGCGCTGCCGATTCGGCAAGTACCTGCGTGTCGAGGTCAACGGCAGCGTGCCGCCGGTCGCCGAGGTCTTGCGCGATTTCCCGTCGCGACGCTCGCAGACCGAGCATGGCGAGATCCAGGAGGGGTTGCGCGTTCGCCTGCAGCTGCATCGACGCGAAGCGGTGGGCGAGCTCGATCTCGGCGACGCGGTCCGCTTCTATCCGAGTGATGGCGCGCTCGAGCGCTGGCAGTCGGGCGCCGCGCACGGCCGGATCGCGATCGTCTACGAGTGAGGGGGCCAAGCGGCGTGCCCCGCTGTGGCCGCCGCGTCACGCTAGGTCGGCGCCGCGTGACCGACAGCACACGCCGCGTCTCCGCCTGCTGACCGTCACACGCCGTCACTCGCTCGGTCGGGCGGCCCCGACCTATGATCGCGCCCGACGGCCAGCGGCCGCTCCAGCGCGCGATGAAGGATTCGACAGGCTTAACCGGGCTGGTGCTCACCGGCGGCGGCGCGCGCGCCGCCTACCAGGTCGGCGTGCTCCAGGCGGTGGCGCAGATCCGGCGCGACGGCGGCGTGACGGCAGGCAATCCGTTCCCGGTCATCGCCGGCACCTCGGCCGGGGCGATCAACGCTGCCGCGCTCGCCTGCCGCGCCGACATGTTCGACGCCGCCGTCGCCGGCCTGGTCGAGATCTGGCGAAACTTCCGCGCCGAGCAGGTCTATCGCTCCGACTCGTTCGGCGTCATCCGCACCGGCGCGCGCTGGCTGACGATGATGTCGATCGGCTGGGCGATCGCGCGCTGGAGCCGGGCCCGGCCGCGGTCGTTCCTCGACAACAAGCCGCTCGAGATGCTGCTCAATCATCTCGTCGACACATCGCGCTTGCACAAGGTGATGGCGAGTGGCGACCTCAAGGCGCTCGCGGTGACGGCGTCGAGCTATGGCTCGGGGCTACATATCACGTTCTATGACGCACTCGGCGACATCGTGCCGTGGACGCGCTCGCAGCGTCTCGCGGTGCGCAGCCCGATCACGGTGGCCCATCTGCTCGCATCTTCGGCGATCCCGTTTGTCTTCCCTGCGGTCGCGCTCGACATCGCGGGGCACGTCGAATACTGCGGCGACGGCTCGATGCGCCAGGCGGCGCCGATCTCGCCGGCGGTGCACCTCGGTGCCGAGCGCATCCTCGTCGTCGGCGCCGGGCGCATGCACGAGCCGCCGGGCGAGCGCGCCGGCAGCAGCGAGTATCCGAACCTCGCCCAGATCGCCGGCCACGCGTTGTCGAACATCTTCCTCGACGCGCTCGCGGTCGACGTCGAGCGGCTGCAGCGGATCAACGCGACGCTCGCGCTGCTCTCGCCGCAGGCGCTGGCCGCGACCAGCCTGAAGCCGATCCGGGTGCTCGTCATCTCGCCGAGCGAGCGGCTCGACGACATCGCGGGACGTCACCTGAGGAGCCTGCCGCTGCCGATCCGGACCATGCTGCGCGGCCTTGGCGTCTCGGGGCAGGGCGAGGACGCGCGCGGTGCCGCGCTCGCCAGCTACCTGCTGTTCGAGGCGCCCTACACGCGCGAGCTGATCGCGCTCGGCGTCAAGGACACGATGGCGCGGCGCAACGAGGTGCGAGCGTTTTTCGAATGGCAGGACCTGCGGGTGCCGGCCGGCGTGCCGACCTGACTCGGCGCGACGGTGCTGCGCCGGGACGACGCGTGGCGCGTTCGTAACGCCTCTTGCTGCGCCGGGTTGACCTCGGCCGCTCAGTGTGCCGCAGCCGCAATCGCCGCTGCGTAGCGGGTGACGCCGGTCGCGACGTCGGCGAACGCGTGGTCGCAACCCGCGTCGCGCAGGCGGCCGAGATCGGCTTCGGTGAAGCACTGGTACTTGCCGACCAGCGCCGCGGGGAATTCGATGTACTCGATCATTCCCGCGCCGACGATCTCGGCCAGCGACAGCGGTGCTTCCCCGCGCCGGCCGCGCATCGCGTTGACGGCCGCGGCGGCGACATCGTTGAACGGCTGTGCCCGGCCGCTGCCGAGGTTGTAGATCCCGCTCGCCTGCGGGTGTTCGAGGAACCAGAGATTGACGGCGACGACGTCGTCGACGAAGACGAAGTCCCGTGCCTGCTCGCCGGGCCCGTAGCCGCCGTACGGGCCGAACAGGCGGACGCGCCCCGCGCTCTCGAATTGCTCGAAGTGGTGGAACGCGACCGACGCCATCCGCCCCTTGTGCTGCTCGTGCGGGCCGTAGACGTTGAAGTAGCGAAAGCCTGCGAC
>DASXIP010000132.1:0-5137 GCA_036497875.1 Caldimonas sp. | reverse complement strand
GCGCGAGCTCTACTACACACTGCTGCTGAAAGACCTCGGCTGCAGCAGCAACGCGGCGCGCATCTGCGAGCTCTACCTCACCGATGACCTCGCGTTCAAGCGCGGCTACAAGACCGTCGGCGATGGCCGGCCCGACGTGCTCCGGTTCGTCTTCAGCCACACCGGGCTCCGCGCCGGGCTCGCGGGGCGCCTGCGCGCGGTCGCCAACATCCTGCGCAACGGGCCGCAGATCACCGACGACCTGATCAAGACGCGTTGCACCCGCGGCGCGGCGATCGCCCGCCGGCTGCGCTTCGGCGACGACGTCGCCGCCGGCATCGCGAGCCTCGACGAGCACTGGGACGGCCGCGGCCGGCCCGAAAGGATCGCCGGCGAAGCGATCCCACCGCAGGCGCGGATCGCGTTGCTGGCGCAGGTGATCGATGTCTTTCACACCCTCGGCGGCCGCGATGCGGCGCTGCAGGAGGCGCGCGATCGCTCCGGCAGCTGGTTCGATCCGGCGCTGGTGCGGGCACTTGAGCGCGTCGACGACGACGACGCGTTCTGGCGCACGCTCGCAGCGGCCGAGGTCGAGAACGCGGTGTTCGCCATGGAGCCGGGCGCTGGCGAGGTTGTCCTCGACGACGACTACCTCGACGACATCGCCGCCGCGTTCGGCGAGGTCGTCGACAGCAAAAGCCCGTTCACGAGCGGCCACAGCGAGCGCGTCGCCCGACTCGCCGACGCGCTCGCGCGGCGGCTCGGCATCGCCGATGCGCGCCGCCGGTGGCTTCGGCGCGGCGCGCTGCTGCACGACGTCGGCAAGCTCGGCGTCAGCAATGCGATTCTCGACAAGCCCGGCCCGCTCGACGACGAAGAGTGGGCGAGCATGCGCCAGCACGCCGTGCACACCGAAGCGATTCTGGCGCGGATCGGCGCCTTCGCCGAGCTTGCACGCGTCGCCGGTGCCCACCACGAGCGCCTCGACGGCGGCGGTTATCCGCGCGGCCTGCGCGGCGACGAGATCGCGCTCGAGACGCGGATCATCACGACGGCCGACATCTTCGACGCCATCTCCGCCGACCGCCCGTACCGCAGCGCGGTGCCGATCCCGCGGACGCTCGAGATGATGGCCGCGAGCGTCGGCACCGCGATCGATCCGCTCTGCTTCGAAGCGCTTAAGGAGGCGATCGACGCTACCTGAGCACGACGCTGGCGGCGGGATCGCCCCGCCGCGGGTGCGTTATCGTCGCCGCGGCACAGACCACGACCAAGGAGACACCGTGACCCGCATGGCCCGCCTGCTCGCCATCCTCGTGCTCTCGATCGCCGGTCTCGGCGCGCCGGCGCTCGCCGCCGACTATCCGACCAAGCCGGTAACGTGGGTCGTTCCGTATCCGCCCGGTGGCACGACCGACGTGCTCGCGCGCATCATCGCCCAGTGGCTCAGCGAGCACATGGGACAAACGTTCCTGATCGACAACAAGCCCGGTGCCGGCAACAACCTCGGGGTCCAGGCGGTCGTCAACGCGCCGCCCGACGGCTACACGATGCTGCTCGTCAACCCGGCCAACGGCATCAACGCGACGCTCTACAAGAACCTAACGTTCAACTTCATCCGCGACATTGCGCCGGTCGCGGGCATCGTGCGCACGCCCAACGTGATGGAGGTGACGCCCGGGCTGCCGGTGAAGACGGTCGCCGAGTTCATCGCCTACTGCAAGGCCCACCCGGGCAAGATCAACATGGCGTCATCGGGCAGCGGGACATCGGTGCATCTCTCGGGCGAGCTCTTCAAGTCGATGACCGGCTGCGACATGCTGCACGTGCCGTACAAGGGCGCGGGGCCGGCGCTCAGCGACCTCATCGGCGGCCAGGTCGACGTCATCTTCGACAACCTGCCGTCGTCGATCGGCCACATCAAGAGCGGGAAGCTGCGCGCGCTCGGAGTGACCTCGGCCGAACGCGAGCCGTCGTTGCCGGACGTGCCGACCATCGCCGAGACGGTGCCCGGCTACGAGGCCACCGCCTGGTTTGGCATCGGCATGCCGAAGAGCACGCCGAAGGACGTGATCGACAAGGTCAACGCCGAGGTCAACCGGGCTCTCGCCGATCCGAAGATGCGCACCCGCCTGGCCGAGCTCGGCGGCAAGCCGATTCCGGGAACGGCGGAGGACTTCGGTAAGGTGATCGCCGCCGAGACGGCGAAGTGGGAGAAGGTCGTCATCTCGTCGGGCGCAAAGGTCGAGTGAGCGCCGTGCGCGCGCTCAGGGCGCAACGTCGCCGAGCCGGCAGATGAAGCCCCAGCCGCCGCCGAGCTCGCTGACCGCGAGCACGAGCTCGTTGCTACCCTCTCTGAGCGGCAGATAGACGGCGTCGTTCTCGGCGTCGACGATGCCGAGGAACGCGGGGTCGCGGAAGTTCTGGGCGCTGCGGCCGCGCCAGAGGATGGCGCCGTTCAGGAACACGCTGACGTCATCGCTGTAGCCGATCGCGAGCTTCTTCGCCTGATCGCGATCGGAATCGATCACGGCGCGCGCGTAGACGACCTGCATGCCGGGTTGCGGCTCGAGCCGCTTCGACCAGTCGGTGGCGAACGAGACGCGCGGATGCGGGCTCTCGCGGTAGCGGTTGACGAGAACGAGCCCCGGCGGCTCGGCGTCGACGTCCTGCCAGTGGATCTGCGCGATCTCGGCCGGCGCGAGCGGGCGCTCGAGGTTGCGCGCGAGCGCGTCGAACGCCGGCGAGAGGCTCCAGCGGATGATCGTTCCCGGCTGCGTTGGCGGCGGGTGTCGCTGCCACGCCGCGACCGGAGTCGTGCGCACCTGGAAGTTGGCGAAGCACGTCTCGTCGGTCAGCGCCACGAGGCCGGCCTGGCCGCGCTGGATGCCGCTCTTCAGGTCATCGATAACGAGCGCCGGCTGCGCCATGTCCTTGACGAAGAGCTTCGCCTGCGCGCCCGAGACCTCGAGCCGGAGATGAAACCACTCGTCGCGCGGAATGTCGACCGCGCCGGTGAATCCCGGCCCGCTGAAGAGCTGCCAGTTGAGGCCGGTGTTGAGCACCGGCGTGTACTGCATCGCATCGGGCAGCCGGGACTTGTGCTGACGCAGATAGACCCACTCCGAGTTCGCGCCGTCGTCGACGACGCGAAATTGCAGGCCGAAGAAGCCGCGCCGCGCCGCGGTCGAGACGTCGACGTCGATGACGCCGTCGCGCATCTCGAAAGCCTCGAAGAGCCCGGCCGCGCCGTCGAGCATCAGGCAGTCGCGGCCGTGGACGTTCGTTCGCTTGGCGTTGCCTTCGAGATCCCAGCGCGGCGAGTCGAACCCGACCGCGAGCACGCCCGGCGCCTGCGGGTACGCCGCCGCCGCTGCCGCGAGGCAGCCGGCGGCGAGCGCGGCGCCGCAGAGGCCGCGCAGCGTGCTCACTTCACGACGTCAGCACCGGCCTTGCACGCCGCCGCGTCCTGGTCGCCGCTGCCGCCGCTGCAGCCGACCGCGCCGATCACCTTGCCGCCCTCGATCAGCGGGTAGCCGCCGGGCGAAGCGACGATCGTCGGATCGAGCGTCGCCACGTACGGGTGGCCGGTCTCGAAGGCGTTGTAGAAGGTGCGCGTCTCGCGTCGGAAGCGCGCCGCGGTGCGCGCCTTGCCTTGCGAGACAGTGGTCGAGCCGAGCTGCACTTCGTCCATCCGTGCAAAGTGAACGAGCTCGCCGTGCGTGTCGACGACCGTGATGGCGAACTTCCAGCGGTGCTTGACCGCCTCGGCCTCGACCGCGGCGATGACCTTCCTCGCCGTTTCGAGACTGACCGGGGCTCCGTAGGGAATGTCGAACGCAACGCCATCGGCGGTGCCGCCTGCCGACGGCGGCGCCTGCGTCTGCGCCTGCGCTGCCGCGGCGAGCAGCGCCGCGCCGGCAACGATCAACGATCTCAACGCTTGTCCATGCATGCGAATTCCTCCTGACATGGTGGCCGCCGGCGACGCCGGCTGCGCGAATGTATGCCGTATGCCACTACCCTGGCGGCAGCCGGTAGTACGCCTCGACCTTCCCCTTCAGCGTGATCAGCAACGGGCGGCCGTGCCGATCGACGGTCTTGCCGGCGGGCACCTTGATCCAGCCTTCGCTGACGCAGTACTCCTCGACGTCGTGGCGCTCCTTGCCGTTGAGGCGGATGCCGACGCCGCGCTCGAACACGGCGGCGACGTAGTGCGGGCTGCGCGGATCGACCGAGAGGCGGTCGGGCAGCGGCGGTGAGGCTTCACGGGCGTCGTCCATCGTCCGATTGTCGGCCCACGCGCGCCGGGCTCGGTGCGGCCATGCTGCCGTAGGATCGGAACGACCACCGCAGGAGATCGACCTTGAGAACCTCGCTCGCCGCGCTGTGCGCGACCGCCCTCGTCCTCACTGCCGCCGGAAGCGCCGGCCCGCCGATGACGACGGCCGCGGCCCCGACGACCCCCGCTGCACCGCCGAAGACCGCGCTCTGGGTCGGCAACAGTTTCTTCTACTACAACAACAGCATGCACGGCCACGTCGAGCGGCTCCTCAGCGCGGCCAATCCCGGCGTCCGAGGCTATGGCCGGTCGCCGGTGGGCAACCACTACACCGCGGGACTGCCGGCCGACATCGCCGCGCAGCTGCAGGCGACGGCGTGGCAGACTGTGCAATCGTTCAAGCAGCCGATTTGATCGGTCGCAAGCGATGGACCGCGTCGATGCCGTCGTCGTCGGCGCCGGGGCGATCGGGCTCGCGTGCGCGCGTGAGCTCGCGCTGCGCGGGCTCGAGACGATCGTCGTCGAAGCGACCGATGGCATCGGCAACGGCACCAGCTCGCGAAACAGCGAGGTCATCCACGCCGGCATCTACGACGCGCCAGGGTCGCTGAAGGCAACGCTCTGCGTTGCCGGCCGGCGCCTGCTCTATCAGTACTGCGAGTCGCGCGGCGTCGGCCATCGGCGCTGCGGCAAGCTGATCGTCGCGGCGACGCCAGAGCAGGTCGAGACGCTCCGCACGATCGAGCAGCGCGCGGTCGCCAACGGCGTCGAAGGCCTGCAATGGCTGAGCGGCGCGCGGGCGCGCAAGCTCGAGCCTCAGGTGCACGCCAAGGCGGCCATGCTCTCGACCATGACCGGCATCATCGACAGCCACGC
>DASXIP010000131.1:0-1511 GCA_036497875.1 Caldimonas sp. | reverse complement strand
GGCGGTCGGTGTCACCACCGCCACGGCCGTCGGCTGGGCGCCGGGGCGCCAGCCGGTGTACAGCGCGAACGCAGCGAGCGCCGCGACCGCCAGGCCGCAGCCGATCAGGACGCCGACGCCCGTGCCCCGCGCCCTCGGCATGCGGTCGGGCGGCGTCGAGTTCGGCATCCGGCCGAACACCTCGCGGCCGGCCTTTTCGACCATCGCGACGTCGATCGTGTGTTTGCCGTGCGCGTAGGCGCCGAGCATGACGCGGTCGCATAGCAGGTTGATGCGTCGCGGGACGCCGCGCGCAATCTCGTGGATGCGCTGTAGCGCCTTGCGATCGAACGGGATCGCGCGCGTCATGCCGGCGACGGAGAGGCGATGGCGGATGTAGTGCTCGGTCTCCTTCGCCGACAGCGCTTTCAGGTGAAAGCGGGCGATGACGCGCTGCGCGAGCTGCTCGAGGTCGGGGCGCTCGAGCATCGTGCGCAGCTCGGGCTGGCCGATGAGGACGATCTGCAGGAGCTTCCGCTCGCTGGTCTCGAGGTTGGTCAGCAGCCGCAGTTGCTCGAGCACGTCGGCCGACAGCTGCTGCGCCTCGTCGATGATGAGGACGTTGTTCTGGCCGACGGCGTGCGTTCGCAGCAGGAAGGCGTTGAGCGCGTCGACGTAGGTCTTGACCGTCGCGTCGGCCACCTTCGGCGGCGGGACGTGGAACTCGTCGCAGATCGACTTGACGAGTTCGAGCACCGTCAGCTTCGGGTTGAAGATGTAGGCGACGTTGCAGCGCTTCGGGATCTGCTCGAGGAAGCACCGGCAGACGGTCGTCTTGCCGGCGCCGATCTCGCCCGAGAGAAGGACGAAGCCGCCGCCGCCGCCGACGCCGTAGAGGAGGTGGGCGAGCGCCTCGCGGTGGCGCTTGCTCATGTAGAGATAGCGCGGATCCGGTGCGAGCGAGAACGGCTCCTGCTTGAGGCCGAAGAACCGCATGTACATGGCGCGAGAATACCGTTCCCGGCGGCTCAGTCGAACGCCAGCCGGACGCCGGCCGACAGGAGGCGCGGCGCGCCGGGGGCGAAGAAGGTCGAGTTCCGCAGTGGCGAGCGGCCCTGGGCGTCGGCGGGAAATGGCTGGGCAATGAAGCGACCGGAGGCGTCGAAGCCGGTCGCGCCTAGTTGCGCCGCCGTGGAATAGCGGCGGTCGAGCAGGTTGGCAATGCGGCCGAAGAACGACAGCCTGCGGCTTGCCTGCACGGTCGCGGCGAGGTTCAGCACCGCGTAGCCGGGCGAGCGCCCCGGCCCGAGATAGAAGACGCCGTCGGCGGCGTGGTCTCCGTTCTCGTTGCCGCGCGCGGCGACGCCGGCGGTCGCGACGAGGTCGAGGGTGACGTTCGTCCGCTCGCTGGTCGCAACGTCGAGCACGGCCTTGAAGATCTGCCGCGGGACGAGCGGCAGGCGATCGCCGGGAACGATCTCGATCGACCCTGGAAGCCCGGCGCCCTCGTCGTTGCTGCTGTTGGCGGCGCC
>DASXIP010000130.1:0-4051 GCA_036497875.1 Caldimonas sp. | reverse complement strand
CACATCGCGTTGCGCGTCGATTCGCTCGACGCCTTGCGCGCCGCGAAGGCGCGGCTCGAAGCGGCCGGCGTCGAGGTGCTCGGCATCACCGACCCCGGCATCATCGAGTCGATCTACTTCTTCGATCCGAATGGCTTGCGCCTCGAATTGACGGTGCCGACCGCGAGCGCCGAGACGATGGCGCGCCACGAGCGCGAAGCGCGCGCCGCCGTCGAGGCGTGGACGCGCGAGAAGCGCGGGCGCCTCGGCGGCGCGCTCGCGGGCGGAAGTACCGGGCTCTCGAAGCGGGTCGCGGATGCCTGAGCGCCGCGAGCGGCGGCTGGCCGCGATCGACGTGCGGCCGGGCGCGGCGATGGAGAGCCAGTCGGGGCTGCAGATGCTGCGTCCGCGCATCTACGGCGCGTACGAAGAGGGCGCGGCGGCCGGGATCGGTGCGCGCGCGCGTCGCGTCGGCGCGATCGTCATGCACCCGACCAGCAACTTCATGGGCCACTACCTCATCGGCCCGCTCGCCGACCGCGGCATCACCTGCCTCGGCCTCAACTCGCGTTTTGCCGGCAACGACACGGTGCTCGTCATGGAGCGCGTCCTCCAGGACCTCGGCGCCGGCGTCAAGTTCCTGCGCGAGGCGCTCGGCTGCGAGCGCGTGGTTCTCGTCGGCAATTCGGGCGGCGCGGCGCTCGCCGCGTACTACCAGGCCGAAGCTGAGCACTTCACCGCCGAAACGCTGGCCTGTGGCGATCCTTCTGGGCTCGTCGCCGCTGACCTGCCACCGGTCGACGGCATCGCGCTCTGCGCCGCGCACGAGGGGCGCTCGCACCTGCTGCTGCGCTGGATCGATCCGTCGGTCGTCGACGAGCACGATTCCCTCTCCCTCGATCCGTCGCTCGACATGTACGACCAGGCGCACTGGGCCGACGGCGCCACCGCGCCGCCACGCTATCGCCCCGAGTTCCTCGCCCGCTTCGCAGCAGCGCAGCGCGCCCGCCGCGACCGCATCGAGGCGCGCGTGCGCGAACGGCTCGCCGAGCTGCGAAGGATGCCCGGCGCGCCGCGCGACGAATCGTTCATCGTCCACCGCACGCACGCCGACCCGCGCTGCCTCGACCTCACGCTCGATCCGAACGACCGCCGTCCCGGCAGCGTCTGGGGCGATGCGCGCTCGGTCAACACCAGCGCCAACGCGATGGGGCGGACGACGTCACTCACCGCGTTCCTCTCACAATGGTCGTCGGCGTCGCGCGCCGGCGGCCCGGAGAACCTCGCGCGCACGTCGCTGCCGACGCTGCTGCTCACCTACACCGCCGACCAGAGCACGTTCCCGAGCACGCGCGACGCCTGGCTCGGCGCGGCGCCGGGACGGATCGTGAACGTCGACATCGTCGGCGGCGACCACTACCTCGCCGGACGCGCCGACCTGCAGCTGCGGGTCGCCGACGAGATCGCTGCCTTCGCCGAGGCGCTATAACGAACGTCGTCATGGGCGCCGCAGAGGTCTGGAAGTTCGCGTCGGCGTACGAGTTGCCGAGCTGGCCGTTCGTCGCGCCGCCCGATCTCGGCGCGGCCCGGCCGAGCCGCTACCCGGTTGTCATCGCCGGCGGCGGCCTCTCGGGGCTCACGCTCGCCTGCGACCTGCTGCTGCGCGGCATCCGCGTCGTCGTCCTCGACGAGGACGACACCGTCGGCGTCCGCGGCGCATCGTCGCGCGGCATCTGCTATGCGCAAAAGAGCCTCGAGATCTTCGAGCGGCTCGGCATCTGCGAGCGGATCCGCGCCAAGGGAATCACGTGGTCGGTCGGCCGCACGTTCTCGGGCGCCGACGAGCTCTACTCGTTCAACCTCGAGGACGAGAGCCGCTCCGAGCAGCCGCCGTTCGTCAACCTGCAGCAGTTCTATCTCGAGTGGTTCCTGGTCGATCGCATCCGCGAGCTCGATCCCGACGCGATCCGCTGGAAGAACGCGGTGACAAAGGTCGAGCATGGCGACGAGCGCGCGCTCGTCGACGTCGACACGCCCGCCGGCGCCTACACGCTCGAGGCTGACTGGCTCGTCGATGCGACCGGCGCCAACAGCCGGATCCGCGACGCGCTCGGCCTCGACGCGCATGCATCGCGGCATACCGACCGCTGGTGCATCAGCGACGTCCGCTTCAAGAAGCCGCTGCCGGTCGAGCGCTGGACCTGGATCGACGCGCCGTTCAACGAGGGCCGCGGCGTCTGGCAGCACCTGATGGCCGACGCGGTCTGGCGGCTCGACTACCAGATGGACGAGCACGCCGACCCGGAGTCGATCAGCAGGCCCGAGGTCGCCGGCGAGCGGCTGCGCGCACAGCTCGGCCCCGACGTCGAGTTCGAGTTCGTCTGGATCGGGCCGTATCAGTACCGCGACCATCTGCTCGAGACGTTTCGCGTCGGCCGGACGATCTTCGTCGGCGACGCCGCGCACGTCGTCTGCCCGTTCGGCGCGCGCGGCGGCAACAACGGCATCCAGGACGCCGCGAACCTCGGCTGGAAGCTCGCCCTCGTCCTCCGGGGCAAGGCGGGCCAATCGCTCATCGACAGCTACACTGCCGAACGCCGTGCCGCCGCGGTCGAGAACCTGCGCGTGACGAGCCGCACGGCGCGTTTCCTCGCGCCGCGGAGCAACGCCGAGCATCGCTTGCGGCGTGCCGTCGTCGCCCTCGCGCGCACGCACGCGTTCGCGCGCAAGGTCGCCAACACCGGCCGGATGGCGCAGGCGAACGACTATCCGCCGTCGCCGTGGGCGCCCGCGGGCGCTCGCTCGCTGCAGAACGTCGCCCTCGGCACGACGACGGTGGCGCGTCTTCTCGCCGGCGAGACGCGATTTCTCGGCCTCTGGTTCGGCGCTGGCGACGCCGAGGTCGCCGCGCTTGGCGATCTGGCGCGCCGGTTGCCGATCGACATCCACGCCGTCGATGCCGACGGCGTGCTCGCCCGCCATCTCGGCCTCGCCCGCGGTAACTTCGCCCTGGTGCGGCCCGATGCCTACGTCGCCGCGACGATCGAAGCGCCGTCGGTGGCGCGCATCGAGGCTGCGCTCCGACGCGCGCTCGCGCTCGAGGAGGCACGATGAAGACCGAGCCGAACATCGCCGACGCCGACGCGTTCTACGAGGCCTGGGTCGTCGCCCACGAGGGACTCTCGGACGCTGAGAGCACCGACCTCGACGCCCGGCTCGTCCTCCTGCTCGCCAACCAGGTCGGCGAGTTGCAGGTGCTGCTCGACTGCATCGCGGCGGCGCGTCGCGCCAGCTTCTGAAGCGACGGGCGGCCGCTGCAGCGCTGCGAGCGGTGCGCCTTCACCGGCGCGCCACGGCGGCTTCTCGCTTCCTTCATCGCCCCTGCGCGGGCGGTCGCGACAGTGCTCTTACCGCGGCACGGTGCCGCGACGGGGAGAAACGGTCATGTGGCAGGAACGCTGGAAGAACTGGCTTGGATCGCTGCGCGCGCGCTTCGCGAAGAAGCGTTCCGAACCGAGTCCGCGCGAGGACGGTGGCCTCGACAGCGACTACGAGACGATCGTCGGTGACCGCCACCCGGTCGATCTGCGCCGCTCGGCACTGCCGATCCTGATCGTCGCGATCGCTGTCGCCTCGGCGGCGGCGCTCGTGCTGCGGCCGCCGCTGCAGGCGGTCGGTCGCGGCGAGGTCGGCGTGCGCACGAACCATCTCACCGGCGCCGTCAGCGAGTGGGGCGAAGGCAGCGTCTTCGTCCTGCCTGGCTTGCAGCAGATACGCGTCTTTGCGCTGCACGACCAGACCTGGCGCGCGACCCGGATGGCAAGCGCCGAGGGCCCGGCGCCGCTGCAATCGGTCGAAGGCCTCTCGCTCGGCGCCGACCTCACCGTGCGCTACGCGATCGATCGGCTCAAGGTCGCGTCGCTCGTGAAGAGTCTGCCCGACAACGTTGCCGGCGAGATCGTCGAGCCGGCGGCCGAGGGCATCGTCTACAAGGTGTTCGCCCGCTACACGGTGCGCGAGATCTTCTCGAGCAAGCGCAGTGAGATCCAGGCGGCGATCGAAGCCGAGCTGA
>DASXIP010000129.1:0-1788 GCA_036497875.1 Caldimonas sp. | reverse complement strand
CGATGTTCGGCTTGCCCGTTGTCCACCGCGAGTCGCAGTACGTGATCGCGAGTCGCTGGCCGCTGCGCGACTGCGCGACCGGGCGCGCCGACGCGGGTGGCGAGACGCTGTTGTTCGCCCGTTGCAGCGTTGAGCGCCCCGGCGGCGCGTTCGAGCTCGTCGACGTCCACCTCGAATCGCCGCGTCGCGGGCTGGTCGCGGCGCGCAAGGAGGGCATCGACGGCATCGACCTGTGGGCGAGCAACCACGCTGGCCGGCTGGCGCAAGCGCGGGCGCTCGCTGCCGTGCTGAAGACGAGCGCGCGGCCACTCGTCCTCGGCGGTGATCTCAACGCGCCGGATTCATCGGCGGTGATCCAGAGCCTGCTCGCGGTCGGCTTGCGCGACGCGTTCGCGAGCGGCGGCCGCGGCTATGGCTACACCTATGGCCATACGCTGCGGGCGCGCTTCTCTTTCCTGCGCATCGATCACGTGCTCGTCAGTAGCGACGTCGAGGTCTTGCGCGCGTTTGTCGGCGGCAAGGACGCGTCGGATCACCGGCCGGTGATCGCCGACCTGCGCTTGCCGCGTCGCTGACGCCGCCGCATTGCAGCGGCACCGCAATCGCCGGCGGCACGAAGCGATGCGCCTGCCGCCGCGGCTACGCGGCTGCGATTGCGGTCGGCGCCGGCGCCAGCCCGAGCATTCGCCGCGCCTCGGCCGCAGTCGCCACTCGGCGCCCGAACTCCTCGCACAGGCGAGCGACCTGCGCGACGAGTGCCGCGTTCGATGGCGCCAGCGTGTTCTTGTCGAGCCGGACGTTGTCCTCGAGCCCGGTGCGGCAATGGCCGCCGAGCTCGAGCGACCAGCGTGCGAGCGTCAACTGGTCGCGGCCGATGCCGGCACCTGTCCAGGTTGCGCGCGGCGACAGGCGCGTGAGCGTCCGGACGTAGAACTCGAACACGTCGCGGTCGACCGGCATCGCGTTCTTCACGCCCATCACGAACTGGACGTGCAGCGGGCCTTCGATGCGCCCGTCCCTCTCCATCGCCGCCGCCTGGAAGAGCATCGACAGGTCGAACGCCTCGACCTCGGGTTTGATGCCGTACGACTTCATCTCGGCAGCGAGCCAGTCGACGAGGTCGGGGGCGTTGTCGTAGACACGGGTCGGGAAGTTCACCGAGCCGGTGGCGAGCGACGCCATGTCGGGGCGGAGCGACAACATGCCGCCGCGCTCGCGACCGGCGCCCGATCGGCCACCGGTCGAGACCTGGGTGATCATCCCCGGCGCGTGCTTGCGGATGCCGTCGAGCACCTGCGCGAAGCGCTCGGGCGCCGAGGTCGGCGAGCCGTCATCGTTCCTCACGTGCAGGTGGACCAGCGTCGCACCGGCCTCGAACGCTGCCTGGGTCGATTCGATCTGCTCGGACACGCTGACGGGAACAGCCGGGTTGTCGGCCTTCTTCGGCAGCGAGCCGGTGATTGCGACCGAGATGATGCAAGGACTCGAAGTCGTCGTCATGGGAGGTCTCCTGGTTCAGGCGCGCTCGTCGCGCTGCTCCTGCGACGCCAGCCGCGCCGGTGCATTGAGGGCGCCGTAGGCGTCGTAGCCGGAGCGTTGCACGATCTCGAAGAAGAAGCGATCGGCGAAGCTCTCGCTGTAGGCGTGGAAGTACTCGGCGCCGCTGGCGTCGCGGTCGTAGAGGATGCCGAGCGCGCGCATCCGCTCGACCAGTGCAGGATCGAGCGCGAAGCGGGCGAGCAGGTCGTCGTGGTAGTTGCCCGAGATCGCGACGAAGCGGGCGCCGCG
>DASXIP010000128.1:0-7377 GCA_036497875.1 Caldimonas sp. | reverse complement strand
CGGCGCGCACGAGGTGTTGAATTCGATCAGCTTGGCGAACTCCGCCGCTGCTCCCGGCGGCACGACCAGCCAGCCGAGGCGCCATCCGGTCATGAGGAAGCTCTTCGAGAAGCTGTGCGCGACGACCAGGCGATCGTGGGGATCGGCGATGTCGAGAAAGCTCGGCGCGCACGTCGTGCGGCTGCCGGTCGCGCCGAAGAAGATGCGCTCGTAGACCTCGTCGGCGACGATCCAGGTGCCGGTCGAGCGGCAATGCTCGAGCAACAGCTTCTGCTCGTCGCGGCGAAGCGTCCAGCCGGTCGGATTGTTCGGCGAGTTGACGAGCAGGACGCGTGTGCGGCCGGTGACGGCGCGGCGCAGCTCCTCGATGTCGAGCCGCCACTCGCCGTCGGCTGCGAACCGGAGCGCGACGCGCGTCACGCGCGCGCCGAGGATCGCCGGCTGCGCGGTCAGGTTGGGCCAGACGGGAACGACCGCGACGACTTCGTCGCCGGCGCCGACGAGCGCCTGCATCGCGACCATCAGCGCGCTCACCCCCGACGACGTCACGGCGATCCGATCGCTGCCGACACCGGGATGCAGCGCGCTGACGTAGCCAGCGATCGCCTCGCGCAGCTCAGGCAGGCCGAGGTTGTGCGAATAGAAGGTCTCGCCGTCTTCGATCGATCGCACGGCGGCGGCGCGGATGACGGGCGGCGTCGTCTCGTCGCTCTCGCCGAACCAGAACGCGAGCACATCGCTCCTCGCCATGGCGGCGTTCGCCACCTCGCGGATCTTGGAGACCGGCAGCTCGGCGATGACGGGGCGCAGGTTCGGCATCGTCGGTTCAGGCGGCAAGCAGCGGCCAGCGCGGCAGCACGTCGAAGGCATGGTTCGCAGTCGGGACGGCGATGCCGCGCTCGAGCCGCATCGCCGCCGCGAGCGCGATCATCGCGCCGTTGTCGGTGCAGAGCGCGGGCTCCGGGAAGTGCAGCCTGGCGCCGCGCTGCCCGCATTCGCGCCGCAGCCGCGCGCGCAACGCTTCGTTCGCGCCGACCCCGCCGGCAACGACGAGGCGATCGCATCCGGTCGCGGCGAGCGCCGCCATCGACTTGCGGGCGAGGACATCGACGATCGCCTCCTGCGTCGATGCGGCGAGATCGGCACGCGCCTGTTCGCAGGTCGAATCGAGCCTCGCCGCGTGGGTGCGGACGGCGGTCTTCAACCCGGCGAACGAGAAGTCGAGCGAGTCGCGCCGCAGCAGCGGGCGCGGCAGCGTGTAGCCGGTCGGGTCGCCGAACGCGGCCAGGCGGGCGAGCGCCGGGCCGCCCGGATAGCCGAGGCCGAGCAGCTTGGCCGACTTGTCGAATGCTTCGCCGGCGGCGTCGTCGATCGTGTCGCCGAGCAACTCGTAGCGGCCGACATCTTCAACCTGGAGCAATTGCGTGTGACCGCCCGAGACGAGCAGCGCGACGAACGGAAACCGCGGCGGGTCGACGGCGAGGAACGGCGACAGCAGATGACCCTCGAGGTGATGGATGCCGAGCGCCGGCTTGCCGAGCGCCGCCGCGAGCGCGCACGCGACGCCGGCGCCGACGAGCAAGGCGCCGGCCAGACCCGGACCTCGCGTGTAGGCGACGACGTCGACCGCCGACAGCGGCGTCTCGGCCCGCCGAAGCACCTCGCGCGCGAGCGGCAGGACGCGCCGGATGTGGTCGCGCGATGCAAGCTCGGGAACGACACCGCCGTAGTCGGCGTGCATCTCGACCTGGCTGTGCAGCGCCTGGGCGACGACGGTCGGTGCGGCGCCGGGGCGCGAGCGAACCATCGCAATGCCGGTCTCGTCGCACGAGGTCTCGACGCCGAGCACGTTCATCCTGGCCTTCCCGATCGATTCCATTGCCTTACCCTGATTTGGCGCGACCGCCGGGACGTCGACCGCGCCAACCGTTGCAAATATCACGAAGACCTTGCAAAGAATGCTTCCCCCTGGTGGGGCGGCACGGTTAGGCTCGACGTCCCGCGCTGCCCTGCGCAGTGCGACTGCCCAACAGCCTGCCGATGAAAGAGTACCGCCTCCTCGCCTGGCCTGAGCTGCCGGCCGAATGCCGTCGGACCGCACATCGGCGCGCTTTGAGCGAGATGTCGCAGCGCTACGTGAGCGTCGCCAAGCTGGTCGAAGTCAGCGGACTGAAGAAAGCCGAACTGCGCGCGTTCATCGAAATGCTCGACGGTCGCGCCGTCCTCGCCGACCGCGACACCACCGCGCCCGACTCGTTCCTCGACTCGATCCGGCCGCTCGGCGGCTGGCTGCGGCGGGCCATCGGCCCGAACCACGCCCGCCGCTGACGCGGGCGCGGCGAGGCGCACGGTCCGGCCGCCGAGGTCGGAGCTCAGTGCTTCTCCTTCGCGTGGTTGATCGAGTACTTCGGGATCTCGACGGTCACGTCGCTGCGCGCCAGGATCGCCTGGCAAGACAGTCGCGACGTCGGCTCGAGGCCCCAGGCGCGGTCGAGCAGATCCTCCTCGCTCTCGTCGGGCTCGCCGAGCGTTGCATACCCCTCCCGGACGACGACGTGGCAGGTCGTGCACGCACAACTCATCTCGCAGGCATGCTCGATCGGGATGCCGCTCTCGAGCAGCGCTTCGCAGATCGACTCGCCCGGCGCTGCCGCGATCTCGCGGCCCTCGGGGCAGTACTCGGCGTGCGGCAGGACCAGGATCTTCGGCATGCTCAGAGGTCCTCGACGCGGCGGCCCGCCAGGGCGCGGCGGATGCCGCGGTTCATGCGCTCGGCGGCAAAGCCCTCGGTCGCGTCCGACAAGGCGTGCGTCGCCTGCTCGATCGCATCGCGATCGGCGCCGCCGCGGGCGACGCGCAAGGTCTCGGCCAGGGCATCGATCGCCCTCCTCTCGCCGGCCGCGAGCAGCTCGCCGTCGCTGGCGAGCGCCGATGCCAACGCGCCAAGCAGACGATCGGCGTCGACCTGCGCTTCGCGCAACGCGCGCGCGGCCATGTCGTCCTCGGCGTGGCCGAAGCCCTCCTTCAGCATCCGGGTCACCTCGTCGTCGGACAGGCCGTAGCTCGGCTTGACCGTCACCGACGCCTCGACGCCGGAAGTCTCCTCGCGGGCCTCGACGCTCAGCAGGCCGTCGGCGTCGACGGTGAAGACGACGCGGATGCGCGCCGCGCCGGCGACCATCGGCGGAATGCCGTGCAGCTCGAAGCGGGCGAGCGAACGGCAATCAGCGACGAGGTCGCGCTCGCCCTGGACGACATGGATCGCCATCGCCGTCTGGCCGTCCTGGAAGGTCGTGAAGCTTTGCGCGCGCGCGGTCGGGATCGGGCTGTTGCGCTCGACGATGCGCTCGACGAGGCCGCCCATCGTCTCGATGCCGAGCGAGAGCGGCACCACGTCGAGCAGCAGCAGGTCGCCGGCGCCGAGGTTGCCGGCGAGCGCATCGGCCTGGCGCGCAGCGCCGAGCGCGACGACCTGGTCAGGGTCGAGGTTGGTGAGCGGAGCGCGACCGAAGAACTCCTGCACCGCCCGGCGGACGAGCGGCATCCGCGTCGAGCCGCCGACGAGGACGATGCCGTCGATCGCGTCGCGCGTGACCTTGGCGTCGCGAACGACCGCGCGCACCGCGGCGATCGTGCGGGCGACGAAGGGTGCGGCGACCGCTTCGAGGTCGGCGCGCGCGACTGCGAGTTCGACCGACTTGCCGCCGACGTCGCAACCAAACCTTGCGCGCTCTGGGCCCGACAAAGCTTCCTTCGCCGCGCGCGCGGCGAGCGCCGCGGCGCGCCGCTCGCCGGCGCTGGTGGCGGAGACGCCGGCCTTCGCCAGCGCCCACTCGGCGAACGCAGTGTCGATATCGTCGCCGCCGAGCGCCGAATCGCCGCCGGTCGCGACGACCTCGAACACGCCCTTGGTCATCCGCAGCAGCGAGATGTCGAAGGTTCCGCCGCCGAGGTCGTAGACCGCGTACAGGCCCTCGCTCGCGTTGTCGAGACCGTAGGCGATCGCCGCCGCGGTCGGCTCGCTGATCAGCCGCAGCACGTCGAGCCCCGCGAGCTCGGCGGCGTCCTTGGTCGCCTGCCGCTGAGCGTCGTCGAAGTACGCCGGCACCGTCACCACGGCGCCGTAGAGAGCGGCATCGAAGGTGTCCTCGGCGCGCTGGCGCAGGGTGGCGAGGATCTCGGCGGAGACCTCGACCGGAGACTTGATTCCCGCGGCAGTCGTGAGGCGGACCATGCCCGCACCGTCGTCGACGAAGTCGTAGGCGAGGCGGCCGGCGACGCCGAGATCGTCGAGGCCGCGTCCCATCAGTCGCTTGACGGAGACGATCGTGTTCTTCGGATCGTCGATCGCCCCCGCGAGCGCGGCGCGGCCGACGCGGACATCACCGCCAGCCAGGTAGCGGACGGCCGACGGCAGCAGGACCTCGCCGTCGGCGTCGGGCAGGCATTCGGCGATGCCGCTGCGGACGGCAGCGACCAGCGAGTGCGTCGTCCCGAGGTCGATGCCGACAGCGATCCGTCGCGCGTGCGGCTCGGGCGACGCCCCCGGCTCGGAGATCTGCAGGAGCGCCATCTCAAGCCTCGAACGCCGCCAGCCGACGGTCGACGTCGGCGGCGAAGCGCTCGATGAACATCAGCGCGCGTACCGTGCGCGCTGCATCCGCCGGGTCGCGTCGTTCGTCGAGCGCGGCGGAGAGGCGCGCGTGAGCCAAGCGCCGCTCGCTCGCGAGCTCGCGCTCGACGGCGTCGACGTCGGCGCGCGAGTCGGCCTCTTCGAGCGACTCGCGCCACGCCATCTGCTGGCGCAGAAACGCCGCCGGCATCGCGGTGTTGTCCTCGGCGCCGATCGGCACGCCCGCGAGCTCGCAGAGATAGGCGCCGCGGCGGACCGGATCGGCGAGCCGCTCGTAGGCCTCGTTGACACGCACCGCCCACTGCATCGCGGCACGCCGCGACGCCGCGTCGGCCGACGCGAAGCGATCCGGATGCACCTCGGCCTGCAACGCCCGCCGGCACGCGTCGAGCTCGGCACGGTCGAGCGCGAACCGGCGCGGCAGACCGAACACCTCGAAATCGTCGACGGCAAGATTCATGTCAAGAACAAAAGAGAAGGGCCCGCGCAGCGGGCCCGCCAGAGCTCAGCGAAGCGCCCGATTACACCCGGAAGGACTCGCCACACCCGCAGCGGTCCTTCTCGCGCGGGTTGTGGAATTTGAAACCCTCGTTCAGGCCTTCGCGCACGAAGTCGAGCTGGGTGCCGTCGATGTAGGGCAGGCTTTTTGGGTCGACGATCACCTTGACGCCGCGGTCCTCGAAGACATGGTCTTCGGCTGCGTAGTCGTCGGCGTACTCGAGCTTGTAAGCGAGGCCCGAGCAGCCCGTCGTCTTGACGCCCAGGCGGACGCCGACGCCCTTGCCGCGCCGGCCCAGGTAGCGGGTGACGTGGCGAGCGGCCGCCTCGGTCAGGGTGACGGACATGTCAGCCGGCCACCTCGGCGACGCCGCGCGCCGGCGCCGGATGCTTGGCCTTGTAGTCACTGACCGCGGCCTTGATCGCGTCCTCGGCGAGGATCGAGCAGTGGATCTTGACCGGCGGCAGCGCGAGCTCGGTCGCGATGTGCGTATTCTTGATCGTCAACGCCTCGTCGAGCGACTTGCCCTTGACCCATTCGGTGACGAGTGAACTCGACGCGATCGCCGAGCCGCAGCCGTAGGTCTTGAACCTTGCGTCCTCGATGACGCCAGTCTCGGGGTTGACCCTGATCTGCAGCTTCATCACGTCGCCGCAGGCGGGCGCGCCGACCATGCCGGTCCCGACCGATTCGTCGCCCTTGGCGAACGAGCCGACGTTGCGGGGGTTCTCGTAGTGGTCAACGACCTTGTCGCTGTATGCCATGGTGCTCTCCTGATCTCTGCGGGGCCGCGTCAGTGCGCCGCCCACTGAATGGTGCTGATGTCGACGCCTTCCTGGTACATGTCCCAGAGCGGCGACAGCTCGCGCAGCTTGGCGACGCGATCCTTCAGCGTCGCGACGACGTAGTCGATCTCTTCGTCGGTCGTGAACCGGCCGATCGTCATCCGCAGGCTCGAGTGGGCGAGCTCGTCGCTTCGGCCGAGCGCGCGCAGGACGTAGCTCGGCTCGAGGCTCGCGGAAGTACACGCCGATCCCGACGAGACGGCGATGCCCTTGACGCCCATGATGAGCGACTCGCCCTCGACATAGTTGAACGACATGTTGACGTTGTGCGGCACACGCTGCGTCGGATGACCGTTGAGAAACGTCTGCTCGATTCCGGAGAGGCCGTCGAGCAAGTGCCTGTGCAGCATGCGGATCCGCTCGATCTCGGTCCCCATCTCGGCGCGAGCGAGCCGGAACGCCTCGCCCATGCCGACGATCTGGTGCGTCGGCAGCGTTCCCGAGCGCATGCCACGCTCGTGGCCGCCGCCGTGCATCTGCGCCTCGATGCGCACGCGGGGCTTCCTGCGCACATAGAGCGCGCCGATGCCCTTCGGGCCATAGGTCTTGTGCGACGCCAGGCTCATCAGGTCGACCGGCAGCTTGGCCAGATCGATCGTCACCTTACCGGTCGCCTGGGCGGCGTCGACGTGGAAGATGATGCCGCGCTCGCGACACATCGCGCCGATCGCGGCGACGTCCTGGATGACGCCGATCTCGTTGTTGACGAGCATCACCGAGACCACGATCGTGTCAGGGCGGAGCGCCGCCTTCAGTTGGTCGAGGTCGAGCAGGCCATCGTCGCGGACGTCGAGATAGGTGACCTCGAAGCCTTGCCGCTCGAGCTCGCGCATCGTGTCGAGCACCGCCTTGTGCTCGGTCTTGACGGTCACCAGGTGCTTGCCTCGCGTCTTGTAGAACTGCGCCGCGCCCTTCAGCGCGAGGTTGTCGGACTCGGTTGCCCCGGAGGTCCAGATAATCTCGCGCGGATCGGAATTGATCAGCGCTGCGACCTGCTCGCGCGCCTTCTCGACTGCAGCTTCCGCCTCCCAGCCCCAGGCGTGGCTGCGCGACGCCGGGTTGCCGAAGTGCTCGCGCAACCACGGGATCATCGCGTCGACGACACGCTGATCCACCGGCGTCGTCGCGCCGTAGTCGAGGTAGATGGGGAAGTGCGGGGTCATGAGGTTGCGGGGCTCGCCTTACTTCGAGAACGCGGCGCCGAGCGCGAACACCGAGTTCGGCGCGGTGATCTTGATCGGCTTGACGACCGGCTGGGTCGAGATCGCCCGCTTGACGGGGTGCTCCTCGATCGAGATGCCCTTGGCGAGCTGCTCATCGACCAGCTTCTTGAGCGAGACCGAGTCGAGGAACTCGATCATCTTCGAGTTCAGGCTCGCCCAGAGGTCGTGCGTCATGCA